>NZ_JAESKF010000003.1:0-181009 GCF_017891975.1 Staphylococcus sp. GDY8P131P | reverse complement strand
TCACTTTTTAAAATTAATTTTCAACTTGTCTTTAAGTTGTTGTTTTGTGTTTGTCGTTTTGTTTCGTCCGACAAGTAAATACTATACACGCTTAATGCACTTTAAACAACAGTAAAATTTACACTTTCCCTCCCAGTCACAAGGAAGTTCACAAAAATAAACATACTTTCAATAGCAAATGATATATATCGTTCGTTATAATATACTTTTTGTCGTTTCATTTATTAAAACAATCAGTTTTAAATTCTATAAACCAAACTTTATTCTTTTTTACGTTTTTTTAATTTTCTTTTTAAAAAAATAAAACCACTTTAAAAAAGCGGTTTTACTTTACTCTAAATATACAGTTAATTTTTGTTACATCTCTGTTCTGCCCATAATCGCTTTAGATAATGTTACTTCATCAGCGTACTCTAAATCCCCACCGACAGAAAGTCCTTGGGCTAACCTAGTTACAGTAATACCTATCGGTTTAACTAATCTCGATATATACATCGCAGTTGATTCACCTTCTAAGTTAGGATTCATCGCTAAAATTAATTCTTTTACTTCATCATTTTTCAAGCGATTGATCAAACTTGGAATATTGATATCTTCTGGTCCTATACCATCCATTGGAGATATCGAACCATGTAAGACATGATATAGACCTTTATATTCACGCATTTTTTCCATAGCGATAACATCTTTATCATCTTCTACTACACAAATAATGGAACGATCGCGCTGTTTATCTTGACAGATATAACATGGATCTTGTTCTGTTATGTGGCCACATTCATTACAATAGGTAAGTTCTCGTTTTACATCCACTAAGGCTTTAGCAAATTGTACGACATCGTCTTCTTTCATATCTAATGCATGAAACGCCAGACGTTGAGCTGTCTTGGGCCCAATGCCTGGCAGTTTCATGAAACTGTCGATAAGTTTGGATATTGGTTCTGGATAATGCATACTATCACATACCAGGAATATTTAAGCCTTGTGTATGCTTACCTAAACGTTCTTGTGTAAGTTCATCAGCTTTGTTCATCGCTTCATTTGTAGCAGCGATCACTAAATCTTGTAACATTTCGATATCGTCTGGATCAACTGCTTCTTCTTTAATTTCTACATCAAGCACTTCTTTGTGGCCAGATACCGTTACAGTCACCATACCGCCACCTGCTGTACCTTGTACTTTCTCTTCTTTTAACTTTTCTTGCTCTTCACCCATTTTCTTTTGCATTTTTTGCATTTGTTTCATCATTTGTTGCATATTTCCGCCACCGCGCATATGTTTATCCTCCTTAAAACTTCAATCTCTCTGATTGTAATTAATCTTTTGTTTCATTATACATGCCTTTTAATTCATTGTCATGTCTTACTCTTCATCTATGACGTTCACTGTGTTTTCACCGAATAGGTCTTTAGCTTTTTGGACTACGTCGGCTTCCTCATCTGACTGGGTTGTGGTTGAAGCATTATGTTCTTCGCTCGTACCCTGTTTACGATTCTGAAGGTATTCCGTTCTCACTCTCATCCATTGGTCAGCAGGCACACCGACGACTTTCACTGTTTTCTCAATGATATTACAAACAACATTTTCTATATTCTCACGCTTTTCATCATCTTTATTTACAATTTCACAATGTATTTCTTCCTCGAATTTAATCAACACATGTGTTTCACTTGCTGCTACTGGTTCTGAACTTTGAAGTAAGCTAACTAATGACTTCATATCATTACTTTTAGCATGATCTATAACTTCTTGCCAATGATCTTTTAGTTGTTTGATATCTTCTTTATTTGCTTTATCTAGCACTTTCGCAATTTGTTGCATTGAAAAAGCATTCTTCGATTGAGTCCCTTTGCTAGCTGTTCTTTTAGATTGCGATTTAACATTATTAACTGATACACCTTGGTTTTTTAATGTTTTCAGCTCATTTTCTAGTTGTTCCATACGTTGTAATAATACTTCGTTATTAGGTTCACTAGCCACACTTGTAGTAGCAATAGTTTGAACATTTTCCGATTTATCTTTAATCATCTCAGCTAATTTCACTAATAGGACTTCAAAATGCACACTTTGATTCACACTAAATCTAATTGAAACAAGTGTATCATTAATAACATCAATCATTTTGTAAAGTGTGTCTAAATCAAAATGCATCAACGCATCGTGTTCAGTTTCTATGTTAGATGTCTTATTCATAATTGTATCTCTCACAAAATAAATCATGTCATTAATAAGACGGTTTACTTCTTTACCTTGTGAGATAAATTGATGATAGGTTGAGAAGGCGCTTTTTACATCTCCTTCAACTACCTCTTTAAGTAAGTCATTTAGTGCGCTCGCATCCACACTTCCTGTTACATTCAAAGCATCTTGCAATGTAAGGTGTTCATCACCAAAAGCAATAGCTTGGTCCATGATACTTAGCGCATCCCGCATACCGCCTTCAGAAGCTTTAGCAATAAAATCTAATGCTGATACATCATATTCTATTGTTTGGGAATCTGCTACAAATTTTAATCGTTCTACAATTTCATCATGGCTAATTGCTTTAAAATCAAATCTTTGCGCTCTTGATATGATTGTCGGAGGTATTTTATGTGGTTCAGTCGTCGCAAGTATAAATATTGCATGAGCTGGTGGTTCTTCCAATGTTTTAAGCAAAGCGTTGAAGGCCCCTGTGGTTAACATATGAACTTCATCAATAATATATACTTTAAATTTCGATTCGCTAGGTGCATATTTTACCTTGTCTCTAATATTTCTTATTTCATCAACACCATTGTTACTAGCGGCATCTATTTCAATCACGTCTGAATTCGTTCCACGTGTAATCCCCGTACAAATAGCACATTCATTACAAGGTTCGCCATCCGTATGTTCAAGGCAATTAATCGCTTTAGCGAACACTTTTGCAATACTTGTTTTACCTGTACCTCTTGGCCCACTAAAAATGTACGCATGTGATTGTTTACCTTTTGAAATTGCATTACGCAATGTCTTAGTTACATGTTCCTGACCTACTACATCTTCAAAGCTTTGCGGCCGAAACATTCTATATAAAGCTTGATAATTCACTTTCGCACCTCCAATAGCATTCAATAACTATTATATCATTGTGTTTTACACTTTGAATATTAATTAAATGATTCTGGGTAAACTACATCGCCATTAGGCCGTTCTACAAGTTGATCCCATAGGAATTTAACCATAAAATGCTCTGAAGGCACGCCAAACGGGCTAGCAATATCGTATTTACTTGCTTCTTCATAACCTAGTTTCCCATAATAATTAGGATCCCCCAGTACAATAATAGTAGTATATTCTTGTGCCTTAGCACGTTCTTCTACAGCTTGCACAAGCGCTTTACCGATTCCCTTGTTTTGGTATTCTGGCAATACAGTTAAAGGCGCTAAAGCTAAAGCTGTATAACGCGTTTCATCATTTATGATTTTTATTTCTGAGAGCATTGCATGGCCAATTACATCACCGTCGTCTGTTTTCGCGACAACTTCCAATTCATAATTATATTCAGCTGACTCCCTGATTTTCAGAACTAAATCTTGCTCATCGTGGTTGGAGGCTGCGACATTTCTAAAAGCAGTTTTTATTTCGTCTAAACTTGTATCATAATCATTTTCAGTTAAAGTACTTAAATAAATTTGCATGAGCACTCCCCCGTAAATTACTGAATTTAATCTTCGACAGCACACTTTCAAATTAGGTTTCAACTAATTCCAATTATACACATCAAAGGATTATTATTATTTTAATATAAAAAAAGAGTGACTGCTATCAAAAGATAAGTCACTCCTTATTTATTAGTTAATTGAATTAATTTAAAATTTAAAACCGGCACCTTCGCTTCGACTACGTATCATAAACGTTACCAAAGTCGACAGCTAAATCTCGGCAACCCTACGGCACATACGATAATCCACTTAATGCTGCTTCCGTCAGGACCTGACATGATTCATGGGTTCATATTGCATAGGACCGAAATCTTCAAACACTACGTGCTTTGGGCAGACTTCACAAAAACGTAGCCTTAGCGAAGGAATTCAGTCTCGCGTAAAGCGGATTTCGAGTACAGGGAACCGCTACCTCCCCACCTAGCACGGCAAGATATATCATACTATAATGTGTCGGCTGATTGCAAGTCATACCATCCATTAATTTTAACTTATTTTATTAATGTATATCATAGCCTTACCATTGATCATAAAATTTTATGACGTCTAGAAAAATCATTGAACTTAAATTCAGTTGCTAAATGTTTAGAAATATTATATTGGAATTTCGATGTATCCTTTAAATGCACAATACCTCTCACTGTGGCGGTATACGGGGGTGTTACATCTCCAAATACTTCGTATTCTAAATTTCCAAATGATTCAAAAGTAATCGATTTATTTGAGTAGCTAATTTCTAATTTCAGTATTTGCTCTATATAGTGATATAGCGAATCTTTAGCGATATCTAAAGTGATATCAGGCACAATGTCTTTCACTAAATAATCTTCATCGATAATTTTCACACGGTTATCAAGTTTTCTTGTCCGGATAATATGCCATAATTTTGTACTCGAGCGAAGATTCAATGCTTTTTTTACCTCTGGAAAATCACTAGCAGATACACTTTCCAGTAACCGAACGTCTGTCTCGTGGCTTAGCCCTAACCCACGTTGCACTTCTCTAAAACTTGTTAGATTAGCAAACGGAAACTCTGTGACACCTTGATAAATAACAACAGAACCTTTGCCTCTTATTTTCTGAATCATACCGTCTCTAACGAGTAAATTCAATGCTTTGCGAACTGTTTCACGAGAGGCACTATAATCTATTACCAATTCATTTTCAGAGGGCAATTGAGCACCATATGGCAATTTTGATTCTATGATGTCAGCGCGTAAATTTTCATATATCGAAATAAATTTTTTCTTTGTCATGTGATATCACTCACTGCCTTTTAATCTAAATTATTGTGCGACCACTATCGCACCAAAGCCTTCTATCAATCCATTGACAATAGAACCGTTTTGTAAAACGATTTCTCCTTCAACATCTAAACCCTCAGGTATCGCAACTTTGTTTTTTGAAAAATTAGCGATGATTAACCAAGTTTCATTTTTATAATGGCGTTTATAAACAAACAATTTATCATGTGTCATATAAAGCGGTTCAATATCGCCATAAGTGATAATATCGTGTTCATGTCGTAATTGAATTAATTTTCTGTAAGTTTGTAAAATAGATTGGTCATCTTCGATAGCCGCTTCAACATTAATATTTTCATAATTGTCTGGGATATCTATCCATGGTGTGCCAGAAGTAAAGCCAGCATTTTCACCACTTGTCCATTGTACAGGTGTTCTTGAATTATCACGGGACTTTTGTCCTAAAATCGTTAATATTTCATCTTCTGCGTAGCCTTCATTTTTCAATCTTTTATAAGCATTGAGCGTTTCTATATCTCGATACTGATCTATACTATCGAAATGAGGGTCTGTCATACCAATCTCTTCACCCTGATAAATATATGGCGTGCCTTGTAACATGTGCAACGTTATAGCAAGCATTTTCGCACTACTTTTGCGTAACGCTTCCGTCGAATCATCTCCAAACCTTGTTACAACACGAGGTTGGTCATGGTTACACCAAAAAATCGCATTCCATCCGCCACCATTATAGATTCCTGTCTGCCACTCCATCAATATATTTTTTAATTGATGGAAATCTAACTTCGCGTTGGTCCATTTTTCTCCATCTATATAATCCACTTTTAAATGATGAAAGTTAAACACACTACTTAATTCTTGTCGTTCAGGATTTGAATATTTAATACAATTATCAATTGTGGTTGAAGACATTTCTCCAACTGTCATCATATCTTTATCACCGAATGTTTGTCGATTCATTTCATGCAAGTATTCATGTACACGTGGTCCATCCGTGTAAAATTCTTTACCGATTTTTGATGAGTTTTTAAACTCACCCTTAGAAATAACATTGATAACATCGAATCTAAAACCATCCACGCCAAAATCAATCCAATAATTAATCACTTTATAAAGCGCTCGGCGTACTTCTGGGTTATCCCAATTCAAATCTGCCTGTGTTACATCATATAAATGCAAGTAATATTCATCTGTCTTCTCATCATATTCCCAAGCATTACCACCAAATTTAGATTCCCAATTGGTAGGCGGTTGATTATCTGCTGACCTTCTAAAGAAGTAATAATCTCTATAAGGATTTTCTTTGCCGGAATAAGCTTGTTTAAACCATTCATGTTCTGTAGAAGTATGATTAATAACAATATCCATCATTACTTTCAAATCACGTTTATGTGATTCAGCTATCAAAGTTTCTAAATCATCAATCGTACCGAACTGTTCGTTTATTTTATAATAATTGCTAATATCGTAACCATTATCATTCATAGGTGATTCATAAACGGGCGTTAACCAAATATAATCTACACCTAGATATTGTAGATAATCTAATTTTTCAATTATACCACGTAGATCGCCTTCACCATTACCAGTAGTGTCATTGAATGACTTGGGATAAATTTGATAAACTACCGACTTTCTCCAATCATTTACAACCACATAATTACCACCTTTTCTTAATATATTTTTAAAACCAATAGACGAGACAGCAATCTGTGTTTCTTTAAAGATTTTATTGCCTCGCCTTGATAAAAAGACAAGCACTAACGTAACTTATTAAGTTTGTGCAAGAATTACCCGCCTTCTTAAGAACGGCATAAGCCAACACTTACAAATAAGTAAAGTTAACTTAATAAATCAAGAAGCCGCTCTATAAAACGATGTTATAAACTCATTTTCATTTCAGCCTTCTACTACAAATATCATTGATGATTATCGATGCATAGCGTCTTAATTACCCTTAACGATATAGTTTCTTTATTCTTCCACCATTTCTTTCGCTTCTTCTTTACTAAATTTAGAGAACACGACTGTTAGAATTGCTGGCACAACCATAGCAATAATCGTACAAATACC
Organism: Staphylococcus sp. GDY8P131P; assembly: GCF_017891975.1. NCBI lineage: Bacteria > Bacillati > Bacillota > Bacilli > Caryophanales > Staphylococcaceae > Staphylococcus > Staphylococcus sp. GDY8P131P. The sequence goes on along the minus strand of NZ_JAESKF010000003.1, from coordinate 173,984 downwards.
ATACACAAGCCAATAATTGCTTTGAATTGAAATAATGGCTGGCACACCACCTACACCTACTTTACCCAAAACACCGCTTGCACCTATGATGGCGCCTATCACGCTGGAAGTTAAAATTGCTGCTACAAATGGATATTTCAACGGTAAGTTGACACCGAATAATGCTGGCTCAGTAACACCTAAGAAACCTGAAACGCCAGAAGTCATTGCAAGACCTTGTTCTTTGGCCATTTTTCGTTTTTTGTAAACATACCAAGCACCAAACGCTGCTGACCCCTGACAAATGTTAGAGATTGCTAAGATTGGCCATAAATATGTGCCTTCAAGGCTGCTTCCCATCAATTGGAAATCAACTGCCAAGAACATATGGTGCAATCCAGTAATCACTAACGGTGCATAGAACAAGCCATATATTACACCGCCTAACCAACCTACATGTTCAAAGACAAATGTTACTCCATTCGTGATACCTGTTCCTAACCATAATGCAATTGGCCCAATAACGATAAATGCTAAGAAGCCAGTAATTAATAAGGCCACAGGCCCAACAACTAACATTTTAATTGAATCGTGCACATATTTATTTAAGAATTTCTCAATTTGCGCTAATACATAAGACGCTAATAAAATCGGTAATACTTGGCCTTGGTAATTCAATTGTTTAATTTCTAAACCAAAAATATGCCAAGCCGGAATATCACCCTTACCAATATCATATTGTGAAGCCAACTGTGGGTTCATTAAAATTAACCCTAATACTAAACCAAGTATTTGGCTACCACCAAATACGCGCATACTACTCCAACCAATTAATGCCGGCAAGAAGATAAAAGCAGTATTCGCAATAACATTAATAATATCCGCAATATCACCTAATTGTGGATATTGTGCAACGAGTGGTTGTTTCCCAAATAAATCTTCCATCGTTAACACATTATAAATCCCTAGTAACAAACCAGCTGTTACAATAGCTGGCAAGATTGGAATAAAGATATCTCCCAATAACTTAATCAATCTTTGAATTGGATTCCCCTTTTTGGCAGCTGCAGCTTTCGCGTCATCTTTCGAGGACGCTTCAGCCCCAGTTTCTTCAATAAACTGCTTGTAAACTTCATCTACTGTGCCTGGTCCAATAACAATTTGATATTGATTGTCTGCTTTAAATTGACCCTTAACCAAATCGTTATTATTCAAACGATCTTTGTCAACTTTATCATCATCTTTTAAAACAAGTCGTAAACGCGTTACACAGTGTGTTGCTGTGTCCAAGTTTTCTTTGCCCCCAATAGCTTCGACGATATCTTGAACATCTTTCTTTTTAACAGCCATGATGATTCACTCCCTTAATTTTTCTATGTTATCCAGATTATAACTTGTCTATACAAGTTTTGCAAAGGCTTTCATAAAGAGAGATAAAAAAAGACCGAAGCGAGACCAAATATAGCATTTGATTTACATTCACGACCTTGTATAAATCAACCACCTTTTATTTATTTGTGCTTAACAATATAATCTGCCAAACAATACATTATCTACTATAATTCAACATTTATAGATACGCACACGAACCACATTAAATTAGTTACAAGTTAAACTATTGGAGTTATAGTTATGTTAAAATACCCATTTCAAAACAAAAAAGACAAACAATTCATATACATATGAATTGTTTGTCTACTCTATTAATTAGTCTTGGTTTTTAATGATAATGGCGGAGGAAGAGGGATTCGAACCCCCGCGGGCCGTTAAGCCCCTGTCGGTTTTCAAGACCGATCCCTTCAGCCGAACTTGGGTATTCCTCCAAATAAACACATTAATTATAATATTATAGTGTATTGCAAAAGTCAATTATAATTAAAATGTTACACCAACGTTTTTTCCGTTAGGTATCCATCCACCGCATTAGCAACTGCTCTACCCTCTTGGATTGCCCAAACAACAAGGCTTTGGCCTCGTCTTGCATCACCTGCCGCAAAAATATTTGATTGATTCGTTTTGAAATTTTTGTTATCTGCGATAATTTTATTTCTTTCAGTTTGGATATTGAAAGCGTGTGGCACTGTAGTTTCCGTGCCAATAAACCCTATGGACAACAATACCAAATCTGCTGGCCAGTGACGTTCTGTACCATCGACAACCACCATGCCTTCATCTGTTTCTTCAAGGATCTGTGTGTAAACGCCGGTCACATTTCCAATTCGATCAACATCATAACGCATTGTTTGTACGCCATATGCACGTGGCTCAAATCCGAAACGCGCCTCGTACTCTTTATGTGCATAATCCATTTTAAATACAGGCATTGCTAATGGCCAGTAACTGTTTTCATCAAATTCTATTGCCTCAGGTTGCTTTGTATACTTATTAAATTGAACAATAGATTTACAATTTTCTCTCAATGCCGTAGCAACACAATCTGCCCCAGTGTCTCCAGCCCCGATGACTATTACATTTTTACCTTCTGCAGAAATAGATGGTTCCTTAATTTCATCGTTTAAGTATTGAGCTTGTTCTGTTAAATAATCCATTGCAAAGTGAATACCGAACCCCATACGTCCTTCTAGAGGTAAATCTCTCGCATTTTGCGAACCGGTACATAAAATAATAGCACCATATTCCTCATTAAGTGTTTCTTTACTAATGTCTACGCCAATTTCTGTATCTGTTTCAAATTGAATACCTGATTCTTCCATCACTTTTATTCTACGACGCACTACATCTTTGTCTAATTTCATATTAGGTATACCATACATAAGTAAGCCACCAGCTTCATGTGCGCGCTCATACACTGTTACGTTATACCCTAATTTATTTAATTCATCAGCAGCAGTTAAACCAGCTGGCCCACTACCCACTATAGCAACTGATTCATCTTTACGATGTTCTGGCGTTGTCGGTTTTACCCAACCATTTTCAAAGGCTTCGTCTATAATAGTTCTTTCAATTCCTTTAATAGCAACTGATTCACGATTGATTTTCATGACACAAGATTGCTCACAAGGTGCTGGACAGACCCGCCCTGTAAATTCCGGAAAATTGTTCGTTTCATTTAACCGCTCGTAGGCCGTTTTGAAATCTTGTCTATAGACAAGGTCATTCCATTCTGGAATGTAATTGCCAATAGGACACCCAATTGTTTCTCTGCCGAAAGGCTCCCCTGTCTGGCAAAATGGTGTCCCGCAATCCATACAACGGGCGCCTTGTTGTGCCGCTTCGTCTTTCGTAAATCTTTGTTGAAACGCACCGTGATGCTTCAAACGATCGACCAAAGATAACTCCTGCAGTTGTTGTTTGTCATAATTCATAAATCCTTTGAATTCACCCATGATAAATCCCCCTTCTAGTATTAATATACAGCAGTCAATTGTTGCTCTGATTCTATATATGTGCGCTTATCATTAAAAGCATTTAATAAAGCTTGATCAAGTTCATCTGAGTTTTGCTTTTGCAAGTCGATTTTTTGCATCATTAGTTTATATTCTTTAGGGATAACTTTAACGACTTTATCTGCGACATGCTCAAAGTCAGCTAGGATTTTTTTCGCTTTTGTGCTATTTGTGTATTGCACATGTCCTTCTAACATAGACTTCAAAACTTCGTATTCTTCTGCTACAGTAATGAAATCAAGATCCAAGCTATCAAGTTGATTTTCTGATTTAAATTTTTCTAAGTCAGATGGAAAAATATAACTCACGCCACCACTCATACCTTGTCCAAAGTTTTTTCCTACATCCCCAAGAACGATGACACGGCCACCAGTCATGTATTCAAGACCATGGTCACCTATGCCTTCAACAACTGCCTGTACACCACTATTTCTAATACAGAAACGCTCGCCTGCTTTACCATTTATAAACGTTTTGCCGTGTGAAGCACCGTAAAAGCAAACATTACCCACGATAATTTCGTCTTCACGTTGCTGGTTTGGTGCTTTAACAATCACTTTACCACCAGATAAACCTTTACCTACGTAATCATTAGCATCTCCTGTGTGATGAATGGTTAAACCATGCGGCGTATATGCACCCAAACTTTGCCCTGCATGCCCCACTGTCTTAGCGTAAATTGAATCTTCAGGCAATCCTTCTTTGCCATGGGCTCTTGTAATGGCGCTACCGGTAATAACACCTACATCACGTTGCTCATTTTTCAATAAGTATTGACCAATAAATGATTGACCATTTTCAATCGCTGTTCGCGCGTCTGGGTACAACGCTGTTAAATCAAATCCTTCATCGAGATGGTGATTTTGTTCGAATTTTTTAAATCTTTCACCTTTATGTTGATATAGCAATGCTTCAACGTTCATCGATGCAGCTTTAGGGCGGCTGCTAGCCAGATTATTTTTACGTGCTAATAAATCCGTTCTACCTACAAGTTCATCTACGGATTTCAAGCCAAGTCCAGCTAAAATCTCTCGTAATTCTTCAGCAACAAAGTGCATAAAATTGACCACGTGATCTGCTCTGCCATTAAATAAAGCTCTTAAATCTTGGTTCTGAGTAGCAATGCCTACAGGGCAAGTATCTTTATGACATACGCGCATCATAATACATCCAAGCACCACTAATGGCGCCGTAGCAAAACCAAATTCTTCTGCGCCTAATGCACATGCGTAAGCAACGTCTTTACCTGTGAGTAACTTCCCGTCTGTTTCTACCGTCACCCTCGATCTAAGACCGTTCATCATTAAGGTTTGATGCGTTTCTGCCAGACCAATTTCCCATGGTACGCCTGCATGTTGAATACTCGTTTTTGGTGAAGCGCCTGTGCCGCCATCATAGCCACTAATAACAATCTTATCCGCGTATGCTTTAGCAACACCTGCTGCAATTGTGCCTACGCCAGTTTTTGAAACAAGTTTCACTGTGATATTGGCATCTTTATTTGCATTTTTTAAATCATGAATTAATTGTGCTAAATCTTCAATTGAATAAATATCATGATGCGGCGGTGGTGATATTAAGCCAATACCTGGCGTTGACCCCCTTACTTCAGCAATCCATGGGTATACTTTAGCACCTGGTAATTGTCCGCCTTCCCCTGGTTTAGCGCCTTGCGCAACTTTAATCTGAATTTCTTTAGCGTGTTGTAAGTAATCGCTCGTCACACCAAAACGACCGGATGCAACTTGTTTGATTGCGCTAGAACGATTACGTCCTTCTTCATCTATAATATAGCGTTCCGGGTTTTCTCCACCTTCACCGCTATTACTTTTACCACCCATTTGATTCATCGCTTCAGCTAATGTTTGGTGTGCCTCTTCCGAAATCGAACCATAACTCATTGCTCCTGTATTAAAACGTTGAACAATAGCGCTTGCAGGCTCGACTTCACTTATATCGATAGCTTCTTGCTTTTTAAATTCCATCAAGTGACGAACGTGATCGGTACGTTTGTGATTAACTTCACGTGAAAATGATTTGAATTTTTCATAATCATTTAAACGACATGCATGTTGCAACAAATGTATAGATGTCGGATTAAAAGTATGATGTTGACCTTGTTTACGCCACTGGAATGTACTTCCTGATTCTATATATTGGCTTGTAGGTGTTTGCCTTGACTTATTTTCCTCATCTATCATATCTATAGATATACCTGAAAGTTTACTTTGTGTGCCCGTGAAATATTTTTCAACAACTTCAGAAGATAAACCTACTGCTTCAAAAATTTGCGCCCCTTGATAACTTTGAACAGTCGAAATACCCATCTTGGCCATAACTTTGATGACACCTTCTGATAATGTATCCGTATAAGTTTGAACATTTTCAGAAATATCCCCTTCTAAACGTTTGTTTTGGACCAACTGCTCAATTGTACGTTGCGCTAAATACGGTACAATTGCGTTTGCACCATATCCTAACAAACAAGCAACATGATGCACTTCTCTCGTTTCACCTGATAATGCTACTATACTCGTACGCATGCGTAATCCTTCTCTAATTAGTAACTGATGAATGTGACTTACCGCTAACAGTATCGGCATCGCATAACCTTCATCTGTATTAACTAAATAACTGTCATCTAACACAATAATTTCTTTACCTTCTTTAACAGCTTGAATTGCTTTATCTCCCAACACATCCAATGCTGTTTCTAAATCATTTTGGTAAACCGTAGATAAATGCGTCACATTAAACCTACTTTGTTCAATGACTTCAAGTTGTGCTTCAGTTAAAACTGGACGCGCTAATTGGATACGACTTAACGCGTTTTCATTAGGCTTCAGCAAATTACCTTCACACCCTAAATAAGATAATTCACTCGTAACTATTTTCTCTCGATACGCATCGATAGGAGGGTTTGTAACTTGTGCAAATAATTGTTTGAAATAATTGAATAATGTTTCGTCTTTTTCGTTTAGAGCAGCGATTGGCACGTCGTACCCCATTGCGCCTATCGGATCTTTCTTATTTTCAACAATTTCTGTCAGATATTTATCCATTTCTTCTTTTGTATAAGCAAACTGTTTTTGTAAACGTGCTAAACTTTCATCGCTCCATTCAGAGTTTTGATATGATACTTTAGATAAACCTAAATCTACTTTAAATTGGTGTAGCCAACTGTCATATGGATGTTCATCTGCAATGCGTGCTTTTAATTCATTATTTTCAACCACTTTATTTTGTTTAAAATCAACCAGCAACAACTTTCCCGGGTTCAATTGACCTTTAAATGCAACATTGTCTTCTGGTACATCTACCACACCAACCTCAGATGAGAAGATGATATAATTGTCCTTGGTAATTGTATAACGACCTGGTCTTAAACCATTTCTATCTGTTAATGCTCCTATTTTATCTCCGTTACAAAAAGAAATCATTGTAGGACCGTCCCATGGTTCCATCAAATAACTGTAAAATTCATAAAATGAACGCACGTTAGTATCATTGGTTTTATTGTATAACCAAGGTTCCGGGATCATCAGCATTGCCGCTCTCTCAGGTTCCATAGCTAACGATAAAAATTCTAATGCATTATCTACAATGGCGGAGTCACTACCATCTTCATCAAGTACTTCTTTCACTTTATCTTTATCATTACCAAAGATTGTTTCAATTAAATCGTTTTGTCTTGCTCTCATCCAATTCACATTACCTTTAATGGTATTAATTTCACCGTTATGCATGAGTAATCTGTTAGGATGCGCACGTTTCCAACTCGGAAAAGTATTCGTACTAAAACGCGAATGCACAAGTCCTAACTTTGAAACATACGCATCATGGTTTAAATCTTGATATAATGTTTTAATTTGGTCTGAGCGCAACCATCCTTTATATACAATTGTTCTATGCGATAAACTTGTAAAATATAAATTCAAGCGTTGTTGATCAGCATAATTTTCAATTTGTTTGCGCGCTAAAAATAATGTTCTGTCTATATGTGCAGCATCGTTTAGCGCAATGAATACTTGTTGTATATGCGGCATTGTTTCAACAACGTGTGAGGCAATTGCATTCGTATCTACAGGAACATTTCTATAGCCAAGGACACTTAAACCTTCCGCTTCAAAGTGCGCATTAAATTGTGCTTCATGTTGAGAACCAGCTATCTTCTCATTAGTAAAAAACATGCCCACCGCATATTGACCTTCATCTGGTAAATCGAAATCCACTTTCATTGCAAAGTACTCGTATGGCACTTCTGTCATAATGCCGGCCCCGTCACCAGTAATCCCATCTGAACCAATACCTCCACGATGATCTAATCTACGTAACATTTCCAATGATTTTTCAACGATATCGTGATTTCTCTGATTATCCATATTGGCATAAAACCCTATACCACATGCATCATGTTCTTCGCGGCTATCATATAGCCCTAATTGCTTACCATATTCGAGCATGGCCCTCACCCCTTTTACGAAAATTCTGAATATTTAATAAGTAAGGTACACTATAAAGTAATCCATTTATCTATTCAATATATAAAATAGATGATATTATTCTAATAATTAGAATGTAATTGAAATGATGGAGTTGGTTATATGGAAATCAAACAATTAAAGTATTTTATAGAAGTCGCGAAAAGAGAACATTTATCTGATGCGGCGCTTGAATTAAATATCGCTCAATCTGCGATTAGCAGACAAATCACACTTTTAGAAAAAGAGCTACAAGTCACATTATTTAATAGAGAAGGGCGCAATATCCATATCACTGAAGAAGGTAAACAATTATTTTCGGAAGCAACAAAAATTATAGATCAACTTGATAACACAGTTCGTTTGTTCCATAACCAATCTGAAACGGACCATTATATTATACGCATTGGTTACGTTGAAAGTTATATTACACAGGTAATCACTTTATTAATGCAATCCTTTGAAAATGAAAGTGAAGCTATAATCCAACCTATTTTAATGGAAGAAGAAGCTATCTTACCTGCCCTACTCACGGACAAAATCGATATTGCTTTTACTGACATGTCTGAGGAACTCAAACAGCACCGTGCCTTAAAAGTTAGTCCCTTATTCGAAGAAAATTTTCATATCTATGTACCTAAAAATGACCCAATTACATTAGCTACTAATCCACCTTTAGTGCAGCTTTCTAATAAATCAATTTATGAATTATATCCATTGCCGCCAAGAATCAAGCAAACCTTAACAAAGACAATCAAATCACCTATACGTACAATCACACACCCTCAAATAGCTCAATATATCTTAACTAAAGAACGTGGGTTTATAGTAACGTCGTCTTATCATCTACTAACGAAAAATCCGCAAAAATGGCTGGAAGTGTCATTAGAGCATACAGAATTAAAAAGAACGATTTGCCAAGTATTTCGATTAGATAATCAGAAACATGACTTTCCACTATTATTAGGTATGATTGATAAATTATTAAGCAGAAGCGCAACTTATCATTAATCATATCCATAAAATTTTTGAATTCAAATCTCAAGGAGCGTATAATCGCATTGTCTAAATAGAGAGGACTGAGATACAACAATGTCTGTCAAAACGTTATTAAAACGCCCTTTTGATTGGGTTATATTGTTATTTTTCATCTTGTTTGTAGGCTTATTTATTTTCACCTTTTTCAACGAGACATTTTACGATACACCTGTTGGGCAAATTACAAAAATAGAAAACGAATCTACTACAAATATTACAGATGATAATCATAATAAAGATACAAAATACAACCAAACACTGACGCTTAAAATTTTAAATGGAAAATTCAAAGGTCAAACGACAACAATTTCACATCATTACATAGCCTCACAGGCTGACAGCGAGGCGTTCTCTAAACATAACAAAGTCTTATTGCACATCGATAAACATTTAGACGATGCATACATCACAGAAAAAAAGCGGGATAGTCTAGTTGTGATGATGACCGGTATATTTTTATTAACTGTATTACTTGTTGGTAGAAAGATTGGATTACAATCAATCCTTTCTTTAGTATTCAATACTATTGTAGTGCTATTAGCTATCTATTTGCATAATAAATTTCCTAGTTTAAATTTATTTATGCTGATGAGTATTGGCGTTGTTTTAACTACCATATTTACCTTGTTGTTAGTAACTGGATGGCGATGGCGCACGCTAGTCACAGTAGTCAGCACATTATTAGGCACGTTTGTTTGTGTAGGCGTTACACAGCTCGCCATTAACTTAACTGACGGCGCAGGTTTAAAATTTGAAACAATGAGTTTCTTAACTTTACCACCTAAAGAAGTTTTTCTTGCATCAGTGATGATCGGAACGCTCGGGGCCGTAATGGACGTAGCTATTACAATTGCTAGCGGGATGACGGAAATTTTGCGTAGAACACCCGATATAAGCATGACGCGTTGGGCGTTAGCTGGTCGCAATATTGGCCAAGATATTATGGGCACAATGACCAACATCTTATTATTTTCATATTTATCAGGTAGTTTACCGATGTTTCTTATATATTTAAAAAATGAAAATACAGTCACTTACACTATATCTATGAATTGGTCATTAGAAATTTCCCGGGCAATTACAGGCGGTATCGGTATTGTATTAACTATTCCGATTACTATTTTATTAATGCAATTATGGTTTAAAATGCGAGGTGCTAATCCATGAGCGTTATAACGATCTTAGGGCTGTTACTTTTCATATTAATGGTAATTTTTGGAGGTAAAAAAGGTGTAATATCCTATTTAACATTATTTTTAAACTTTGTTATATTATTAATCACTGTGGTTCTCATTATGCTTGGGGCACCTATTTACCTAGTAACACTGATATTTTGTATTGTGATTGCAGCATGTAACTTATTTGTTTTAAACAGCTACAATATTAAGACCAGAGCAGCATTTTATGCAACAATCCTTACCACTTTATGTTTGATTATCGGTATTTATTTGTCTGTATCCATCGGGCATTTGCAAGGATTCACAACTGAAGAACAAGATGAGACATATGTCTTTTCCATGAATATTGGGATTGATATGGTAAAATTTATGGTCTTTACCATAGTGCTTGCAGTGATTGCAGCAGTCATCGATTTGGCTATCACTATCAGTTCGCCCATGTACGAATTAAGCGAAACTAATCCCAATTTAACAAAAAAAGAGCTCTTTCAATCTGGCATGCGTGTAGGGAGAGAAATTTTAGCTACTTCAGCAAATACGATTTACCTTGCCTATTTCGGCGGCCAACTCACGTTATTCTTTTGGTTCTTCAAACTTAACTATTCATTTGGCCATATTATTAATTCCAAAATCTTTGCACAAGAATTTATCTCTATCCTTTTAGGCGGGATTGCTGTTGCAATCAGTATACCGATTACTGCTTGGTTAACCGCACTGTTAATTAAACACCAAAAGCCTTTCCGAATAGATGATTCGCGGTAATTTATCGTTAGATACCATTTAAATCAGCGCTCTATATTTGATTTGTATATAGTATCTACTACATGTCATTATAGTGCATATCTCAAACAAAAAATTTCAAAATAGCCAAAGAGGGGGTTATTATGACATCAAATAAAAAGCGTGGAAAAAAATCATCAAAAGAAGCAAAAACAGAATTGAGTGTTACTTTTATACCTGAAATATTTGGTGCATTTATTCGGTTTATTAAAACCCTTTTCACTTAAAACAATGAAATATCTTAAGTATTATACTTTATATATACAGAATAAAGCTGCTGATTCCTAAACCCTATAGGAAATCAGCAGCTTTATTTTAGATTTTCTTATCATAATTGCGCTTTATTCGTTTAATAATCTATTATGATCATTTTATTAAGCAAATTTACTTTATTTATGCATTTTTAATGTCACAATCTTTATTTATGCGTGCGTCCTTTTCTATAAAGGTTGCATCTTGATAAAATTAGATATTTAAAGCGTTTTTAATTTTTGATTTAATAATTCAATTTTATTATCTCGTAGCTCTGTATAATATCTTATATCTGCTTCTCTAGTTTCTACAGGAAATATATAATAAACATCTTGGTAAAAATCAATATTTGATTTAGTACGTCTACCTTCTAAAGATATTCTCGAACTACTAGGTTGCGCTAACGTCAATTCATATTTAGGTAACACACTATGATACACATTTACTATTTCCCCATTTTTGATTAAATCTGATGTGTTTATAAATTTGATTTCTATATGGTTTTCATTCGCTAAACTTCTAGTTAGAAGTGCTAACATAATATCACAAAACATAATAGTCATAACCCCTTTATTTTCAAATGAAGAGATGACTTCTAGTTTCTCAATACAAATCTTTTCAGTCTCTCCAAAATGAGCAAATCTAGATTTAAATGCGTCTTTATCGCCTTTTTCGTATCGAGTAATGACACTTGTGGAAATATAGTCTAATGACGTATCTTTCAAATAATAATACGCCCTCCCATAGTCTATCAATCCATGATATGTAAAAGGTTTCGTTTCTTCATAAATACTTTCACAAATAATATTAAATGGACTGATATTGTTTATCTGTATATTCATAAATTAACCTCCCATTAAATTGTTGCTCCTCATAATAGACGGACACCACGATGACGTTATTGGTATACATAGAAAAACACCCCACATCAAATGTGAAGTGCCGAAGTTGATAGCTATTTTTCAACTTTAAGATATGATTTTAATAAAAATGGATTGATTCTACGATTTCTAGTCATGCTAACTATTGACGAATTAAGCTCGCACAAAGCATAACCCACGCACACATTGCAGCTGATACTATTACTAAAATACCTTCAACTATGGTACCCTTTTTACCTTGTACATAACTTACACGTATGGTTTCGGAAAGCAATCAACACGCTGTGCTGTTTTTTTGAATAAACCAAAATGAGGATAACAACTAAATTTTTTTAAATTCAGATAAATATAGCACGATTGGATTTTAGCTATGCATTAGCTAATGAATCCATCTAATACTTTAAAACATTTTAATGCTACGGCTTATACATTCATAAAAATCATTTCCTTAATATGACAATGTCATTTTTAATCTATTTAACAATCAATATCTAACCATATCAGAGTTACATATTTAAATAAACATAATTGTTTTATTAAAAATGAATTAAATTAAGTATAATTTTCACTTATCATTTTAAATTATCAATTAGAATTATTTGTTCATTATTTATACACACATTTTAACGTTTTTACTGCTATAATAAATTAGAATAATTATTAAAAAGTAATTATTACAATAGTATTCACATCTATTGAGAGGAGATATAGATATAAAATGAAACAAAAATTAACAGGGCTGTTTGGAGCGCCCGTAACAGATAGAGAAAACAGCATGACAGCAGGCCCAAGAGGTCCTTTATTAATGCAAGATATTTATTTTCTTGAACAAATGGCTCATTTCGATAGAGAGGTCATACCTGAACGCCGCATGCATGCGAAAGGGTCAGGCGCATTCGGAACATTTACAGTAACAAATGATATTACAAAGTATACTTGCGCAAGTATCTTTGCTGAAGTTGGTAAACAAACTGAAATGTTCGCCAGATTTTCAACTGTAGCTGGAGAACGTGGTGCAGGTGATGCAGAACGTGATATCAGAGGATTTGCTTTAAAATTCTATACAGACGAAGGCAATTGGGATTTAGTTGGTAATAATACACCAGTATTTTTCTTCCGAGATCCTAAATTATTCCCTAGCTTAAATCACGTTGTAAAACGTAATCCAAAAACAAATATGAAAGATCCACAAGCACAATGGGATTTCTGGACTTTATTACCAGAAGCATTGCACCAAATTACAATCTTAATGACAGATCGTGGTATCCCTAAAGGCTTTAGAAATATGCATGGTTTTGGTTCTCATACATATTCTATGTACAACGATAAAGGCGAACGTTTTTGGGTTAAGTTCCATCATAGAACACAACAAGGTATAGAGAACTATTCTGCAGAAGAAGCCGAACAAGTGATGGCTAAAGATAGAGATTCTTCTCAAAGAGATTTATTTAATAATATTGAACAAGCCAATTTCCCTAAATGGAAAATGTACATCCAAGTGATGACAGAAGAACAAGCCCGTAACCATAAAGACAATCCTTTTGATTTAACTAAAGTTTGGTATAAAGATGAATATCCATTAATTGAAGTTGGTGAATTCGAATTAAATCGAAATCCTGAAAACTATTTCCAAGATGTTGAACAAGCTGCATTCGCACCAACAAATATCGTCCCAGGTTTAGATTTCTCACCAGACAAAATGTTACAAGGCCGACTATTTTCATATGGAGATACTCAGAGATACCGTTTAGGTGTTAACCATTGGCAAATTCCAGTTAATCAACCTAAAGGCGTCGGTATAGAAAACATATGTCCATTTAGTAGAGATGGTCAAATGCGTATCTTAGATAATAATCAGGGCGCTAGTACACATTATTATCCAAATAGTAATGGTGCATTTGAAGATCAACCACAATACAAAAAACCAGCTTTAGATATCCAAGGACAAGCATATGAATATGACTTCCGTGAAGATGATGATAATTATTTTGAACAACCTGGTAAATTATTCCGTCTATTGTCATCTGAAGAACAACAAACATTATTTAAAAATACTGCGAATGAAATGAGTCCCGTTACCGACGCATTGAAACACCGTCATATTAGACATTGCTATAAAGCCGATCCAGCATATGGTCAAGGTGTAGCCGAAGCTATGGGCATTGATATTAATGAAGTGGACTTAGATGTCGCGGACTAATATAAAAGGAAAAGGTGATTATATGATATTAGATAACGTAAACCCAGAAGATTTATTTCCAACTGAGAAAAAAGGACCTGCCATTTTAGGGAAAATGGAATACCCTATCAACGGTATTGTAAAAACATATAATGCTGCTTATATTGCAACAAATGAACGTCTTATCTTAAATGTAGATATGGATGGCCAATTTTATTATAGAAATATCCGTTATGATGAAATAGAAAATGTTCAATTAGATGATGATACGCTAACAATGCGTTTTAGTATTGGTACTTTTCCTATTAAAAATTTAAATAAGCTTGATGCAGAAAAATTTATAAACTATATTAATGCATCGTCATAACGGATATACCTTTTGTATGCGCAAACGGACACTACGCAGTTAAGTAAACAATATATAAAATGGTTAGTGCGGCTTGTTTCCGTCTGTATTAATATCATCATATAGATTTTATAATATACTGGCGATGCCCAGATGACGAATATGACCGAAAAATTATAATTTAGAAATACACCCCCGGTCAAACATATTTATCCAAAACCAAAAGATTTTCAAAATAAAAATAGCCCTTCATTCAAAAATGAAAGGCTATTTTATTTTAACATTTGTATTTTTCTTGAATATGAATGGCATATAAATTCTATTATTGCCATAATGTAAAAGTACGTGCTCACGTATCATAATTTATTTTAAGTTGCTTTTATATTCATTCACTTTATCAGTCATATCTGCTTGGTCTGGTTCAAAATACCAAACGCCATCCGATTCTATTAAATTTTCACCATCAATAGACATTTTATCCATCGATTGCACCGCCTCTTTATAACCTGAATATAACGATTTCAGGTCTGCCACATTAAGGTTTGTTTTCACATTTTTTTCACTCACCTTAAGTATTTTATTTAGTTTAAATATGCTTGAAGATTCACGAGCAGATTGAGCTAATGCGTCAATTACTTGTCGTTGTCTTGCTGTGCGGCCTTCATCGCCACCAGCACCTTCTTCTTTACGACTTCTTACATAATTTAACGCTGAATCACCACTTAAATTCTCTTTTTTGCCTTCTTTAAAACTCGAGCCATTATAATTAAAAGTGGCATTACTCGTGACATTCACTCCATCAAAGATATCAATCATTTTTTTAAATCCATCCATATCGACAGTGACATAACTATCTATTGGTACATCAAGATTTTGTCTAATTGTGTCCATGGCTACTTTAGGACCTCCATAAGCGTATGCATGTGCAATTTTCTCATTACCTTCCACGCCTGGGATATCACTACTCATGTCTCTAGGTATAGAAATCAATTTTGTTTCTTTCTTTTCAGGATTGATAGATGCGATGAGTAGTGTATCTGTACGCTGACCCATATTGTCTGCTTCACGCTCTACATCTGAATCAACGCCGAATATCGCGATAGAAATTGGCTTCTTTGCTTTTATTTTCTCTTGGGTTGCTTTCGATTCTTTTCCAGTATTCTGTGGGTCATGTATAGATTGGTTTAAATGGATCAATTTATAAGTAAAATATCCTAAAACGATTAATACAAGGACCAGTATGATAATTAATACCTTACCTTTTCTTGTTAGTTTCATATTGTCCCCCCCCTTTCCTCTGCTAGTTTCAAACTCATTATCATTATTGTGATTATAATTAAACTGCCTAATGTGTCTGAAAAATAATGTGCATTAACATAAATTCTCGACCCCATCATCGTTACGATTAATACAATGCCAATACTTTTAAACCAGTTATTTTTCGTAATAAAAATAATTAAGCTGACTAATAAGCTCACGCTTAGTACATGCATACTCGGAAAACTATAACCATCAAATTGCAAAGAGGGTCTTGACCGTCCAACTGTATACTTCAATATTGTTCCAATAAAAAAAACGGAAAAGCTCCAAAAACCATATAGCATAAATTGCTTTTTATTTATAAAAAAGCGGAAAGCCAGAATAATTAACACAAATAATAAACAATTGAACGGAGAAAAAATATGAGCTATAACGTTCAGTGTTTGTGCAATTGAATCATTCGATAAATATTGTTTTAAAAAGTGATGCACGTAAACATCTATATTGAACATAAATCCGTTTGCTATTGATAATATAAGCAGAATAAGTCCCGAATATAATAATATTGAGACATATATTTTATTCATTTGTAACGCTCCTCTTTTTTAATTTCTCTAATAACGGCTAACATGCTACCTAAAGCGATACTAACGCTCAACATAGACGACCCTCCATAGCTTAATAATGGTAAGGTGATACCCGTTAGCGGTATTAATCCTGAAACGCCACCCATATTAATAAATATTTGCATAAATAGATAACTAACCACGCCGATACATATCAGTTTATAAAAGTGATTATTCGTTCTATTAGCGTATATAAAACCTTTAAATATAATGTAACCATACATACATAATATGAGTAGTACGCCAACAAGACCTAATTCTTCAGAAATAACTGTGAAAATAAAATCTGTATGCGGCTCTGGTAAGTAACCTAATTTTAGAATTCCATTACCTAATCCACGTCCAAAAATACCGCCATTGCTAATAGATACAAGTGCATTGGTCAGTTGATACCCATCACCATTTTCATATTTGAATGGGTCTAAAACTACTTTGATGCGTTTCATTCTATATAAATTTTTAGAATCAAAAACCAATGTATAAAATATGTATATGAGTGTTGGTATAGATGTAACAGCTAATATTTGAATTTTGATTTTATTTTTTATATCAGAATACATTAATATCGAAGCGATAATTGCAACACTTAGTAACGTGCCGCCTAAATCACCTTGCATGAGTACAAGTACTAAACCGACACCTAGAATACCTAGTGGGGGAACTAAGTTTTTAATTTTATAATCTCGTTTGTTTGTTAACCGTTTATCCAAAATAAATGCAAGATAAAAAATAGCTACTAATTTCAAAAATTCTGAAGACTGAACACTAAATAATCCTAAGTTAATCCAATTCCTTGAGCCATTCACATCTTTACCAATTAAAAGCGTTAGGAAAAGTAATACGATTGTACTTAGAACTAAAAACTTTTGGGTGTTTGCTTTTTTTAATGCGTTAATATTAAAATACAGACTGATAAACAGCATTAAAATAAATCCCACAATAGCAAAAATATATTGTCTTTTCATAAAAAAGTTAGCCTCTATCGATGCTCCACCAGTCAAAGACCCCTTTGAAGCCGAAACCATACTTGCACTATAAACCATGATGACACCAATAATACTTAAAATTATAAAACAACATAAAATGCCTAAGTCCAAATATTTAAAACGCGCTTTAAATCTCTTTATTATTTTTAACATTAACTTAACCCTTTCTTAAAATTACATTTACAATTCTGACATGTTTTAGCCTATATGACAATATTTTTTAGGTTTACCTAAATCTAAAAAGTTAATGTTTTAAATTCAAATTACATATATAACCATTGCTGATTGTCTGTTAAAAAATATACATAGACTTATTACCTTATGTTTTTACTAATATTTAAAAAATACATTATTGTGAGACATCGAACCAAGCATCCTAAAATTAATGAAATCCTTTGAATATTAAGTAAATAAAATTTTTTGAATATACAATAAATGTTAAAATGTTTTAAATTTAACCAGTTATGAGCGCTTCGTCGTTTCACAAAAAGTTATATTGTGAGTGGATTTAACATTGAAGGTTGTTATATAGAAAAGTTAATTCACTCAGCTACTTAATTAAATATAGAAAAACGGATGATTTTACGTAAACAAAGTAAAAATCATCCGTTTTATAGAGTGACTGAGCCATAATTATAACTTAGTCACAAGTATGGTATATATAGGGTATAGTTAATACAAAAAGGTTATCAATTGTTATGCTAGCGACACTTACCCGCGAACTTTAACGCTCATATTCTTTCTCCCTGGTCATTAAACTTCTGAGGGAGGATGAAATTCATTTTAGAAAAATATGAATGCTGTCATGCTTTCTCATTGACTTAATTTGACAGTTTTTTCTTCAGAATATTGACGGGTCGCCCTTCTAACAAATCATCACCGATATATTGGTATCGGCATTGCATGTAAAGTGTTCGTGCTTTAGTATTATCGGTATTCACCGTTAAGTATATCTCGTTGATGTCTTGGTAATTTTGCATAACATATTGTGGTAATGCTTGTATAACTTGTTTTCCATACCCCATGCCACGGTATTTATAATCTATACTAAACGATCTAAAAAAATCGCCTTAGGATTTTCCGTATATGGCGCTACGCCCTTGCCTCCATGCAAGGTAAAGAAACCAATACATTGCTTTTCAACGTTATATACTAATGTTGGATGACGTTCTTTATCGTGCATAGCTAGTTCAATATTTTCCAAAGGCGTTTTTGTGAATTTTCGGTCGTCTTTCGTTATATTCAAGTTTGCTACATCATCATGTAACGACGAATCATAGGCCGTCAAGATAACCTCAGAGCTTAAGTCTTTTTGTTTTGAAAATGCAATCCATGTTATTACAGCAGGCGCAATCTGCTCAGACTCGTTTTTATCAAACCATTTTAATGCAGTTATTTCTTGCGCTGGTTTAATCGATGACCATTCAATATCTAGCGTAGTAGAAAAACAATTCAGCTCTGTTTTAGTATCTTTTTGAGGGTAAGCATCTCCTATAACTGTACCTAAATAGCGAAATGTGTACGCCGGGATATCTAATTGTAACTCCTCGTTTATTTCCCTTTTCAAAGCTTGTACCATTGATTCACCTGGATCTATTTTGCCACCTGGAAAATAGTACTTCTTCCGATGTCTTGCTTGTACTAATAACAACTTATCGTTTGACTCAACTACTAAACATACACATTTTATCATCGTTAACATCTCCCTAGACAAGCATCTCACTAAAATGCAAACTATTTTTTTCTTTCAGCGCTTATGTTACCATAACCCGTTATTCAAGCAAACGTCTGTGTGTCGCTCATTAATGTTTTTCACTACAGACTTCTCTACGATTAATGTTATAATAAATCAATCTATTTTATAAACGGAGGACTTCACAAATGGCTAAAAAATCAAAACTTAACCGCATATCTAATACAATCAATTTTGCAGGTATTGCTGTAGAAGGCTTTAACTGGTATGCATATCAATCCAAAAATAAAAAATTACTTTATGTTAGCATGGCTATTACAAGTGTTGGTGCGCTACTAGATTTTTATACTGCCTTAAAATCACCTAAGAAGTTCGTTAAAATCTTTTCAACATTTACACTTGCAAGCACGTTGTTATCAACTGCAAAACGTATTAAGTCATTACGTCATGAACCATAAATTATAAAACGCCAATAAATAAGACGATGGATACTATAGCGCACTTGTTACATTTATAAAGCAAACAATTTTAATATGATGTATCTATCTGTAATAAAAAGCAAAAACCTTCACTATTTTCATTTTATTTAATGAAAACAGTGAAGGTTTTATTATTTATTACATTTGTTCAATGTATCTCAATTCATTAATGAATATATTTATATGAACTTACTTGAGACGCAGGTATTGTTCTATATGTAACAACACCTGGCGCAGCGCTATAATTCATTTCAGAAACAGTAATACTGCCATTTGAGTTTACAGATTCTACAAATGCTACATGACCATAATACCCCATATCACTCTGTAAGATTGACCCCACAGTCGCCCGGTGATCTACAGTATAACCATCTCCTGGTGCAGCATTATCCCAGTTATTAGCATTCCACCAATATGTACTAATACCTTTACCAATTTGAGCACGTTTATTAAATACGTGCCACGTGCATTGTCCCCAATCGTACAAGTTAGAATGATTAAATACTGGTGTTTGATACCCAGTTGAACCCGTAGATGTACCTGAACTAGCTGTACCAGATATTTTCAATTTCTGACCTGGATAAATGTTAAAATTTGTAAGACCATTCAAACTCATAATTTTTTGATATGTTGTTCCATATCTTGCTGCAATGACTGATAATGAGTCACCTGATTTCACCGTATAAGTTATCGTACGTCCGTTCGTGCTACCTGAAGTATTTGAACCGCTTGTGGCAGCCGAACCAGATACTTTTAATTTTTGGCCAGGATAGATAGTGTGATTTGACAATCCATTTAAACGCATAATATCCTGATACGTTGTTCCGTACTTAGCAGCAATAGATGATAATGAATCTCCTGACTTCACGGTATATGTCGAACTGCTTGAACCACTAGTTGAAGTATTAGAGCTTGTTGACCCTGAAACTTTCAATGTTTGATTTGGAAAAATCACATTAGACGTCAAATGATTTAAAGACTTCAACTTTGCTACTGAAATATTATATTTATTTGCTATTGACCAAAGTGAATCTCCACTTTTAACTTTATACGTTGTAGCAGCATCTGCACTGGTAGCGTTAAAAGCCGCTAACGCACCTGTCCCAATTGCAGTCGCTATTATTTTTTTTCGCACTTATGTATACCTCCCAATATAAATCCGATACATTTTATGTCTATGACTCTTACTATTATACAATTCAATTTAATCATTTTGTATATAATTTGTATGACATTATTATTACAAAACAAAACTTTTGTTATTTTGTTGAAATATGTAGGAGGCGATACATAAATTTCATTCTAACGTCTGTATATTAATATCAGTTATATTAAAAAATCGCTGCAAAAATTGCTTATAATTCTGCCGTGTGACACGTAACTTTTCTTTTTTTCCATATTTTGTAATCGTAAGATGGTCATTGGACATTGTCACTCTACCATATGGTTTAGCTTTGCTAATAATAAGTTTTTGTAAAAATATTGATTCCTCATTATATTGATTGAACGCAATGCCTTTTGCAAAATCATCCAATACTTTGGGATTATCTTTAAATTGATACTGTATTTGCCAATCCTTTTGGACTTCTTTTTTCATTTCAAATGTTTGAAAATCTTTTTTACTTACTTTAAATTTACCATTCACATCATCCACTATTGTATCTGGGGATGAAACAGGGATTGCTGCTTTTGGTACATCAGCATAGCCAACATCCACTAAATATTTTTTCTGATTTAAAATCACAATCAATGCCATATGTGAACCTTCCATAGCCCAACTCGAGCCGTTTTTAATTGTCGCAGACACTATATATACTTCAAAACCTTTAGCTTTTAAATATTGATAAAATAACCTGTTTTGTTCGTAACAAAAACCACCTCTGTGTTCATCAACAATTTTTTCTATCATGGATTTATTATCTAACGCGATAGGCTGTCTATTTTGAACAT
The DNA here is from genome assembly GCF_017891975.1 of Staphylococcus sp. GDY8P131P. Taxonomy (NCBI): domain Bacteria; kingdom Bacillati; phylum Bacillota; class Bacilli; order Caryophanales; family Staphylococcaceae; genus Staphylococcus; species Staphylococcus sp. GDY8P131P. The sequence continues at coordinate 152,469 of NZ_JAESKF010000003.1, read as the reverse complement.
TTATATTCTCAAAAGGTACATTGAGCACATAACTACCAATATAATGATTTAAAGTTTCCAAATTAATATCACTGTACGATTGATGATCGATGCTCAGGTAATTTTCTAATACTTTAAAATCCGTCATACGAACCCTCCAAAATCCTATTATGCTTACTTCCATTCAAAATAAGGTTGCACATCAAACCACTCGATAAATTTCAAACTATATTGTTAAAAATATGATTAAAAAACGTACGAGCCCTATTTTTTACAATCTATAAGCCTTTATGACTGTTTCATTCATACACGCTTAAATCAATGTACACTTTTCATTAATATATTTGCTATCAACTCATATAATAAACGGTCACGCACACGATAAACAACTTTTTAATATTGACATCAACTACATAAATAGATATTGTATATGTCTATACAGTTATACAAAAATTCAGTAAAATTAATAAAAGTACCATGTTATATATTTGGTTCAATAATATGTTTTTTACATATATCATCAAACATGATATTTTATAGCTTAATTTTTCAGATTATTCACAATATATAGATATTTGATTTTTGGAGGAGATTATTTGAGTAAAGAAAAATCGCATAATGAACAACCAAAAGATTTGCGAATCCGAAGCAAAGTAATTAGCGAAGGAATAAGTCGTACGCCAAATCGCGCATATTTAAGAGCACTTGGTTTTGAAGATGAAGACTTTGAAAAACCAATGATTGGCGTCGCTAGTACTTGGAGCGAAGTTACACCTTGTAATATGCATATTGATGGTCTTGCACGTGCATCTAAACGTGGTATAAGTGAAGCAGGTGCTTCGCCATTAATTTTTAACACCATTACAGTTTCAGATGGGATTTCTATGGGTACTGATGGCATGCGCTTTTCACTCCCCAGTCGTGAAATCATCGCAGATTCAATTGAATCTGTAGTCAGTGCTGAAAATTTAGATGGCGTAGTAGCAATTGGTGGCTGTGATAAAAATATGCCAGGTTGTATGATTGGTATCGCCCGCCTTAATCTGCCAGCTGTTTTTGTATATGGTGGTACCATATTACCCGGAAAATTAGATGGGAAAGATTTGGATGCTGTATCCGCATTTGAGGGCGTGGGTCAATACAACAATGGAGAAATAGATAAAGAAGCATTACATAAAGTAGAATGTGCAGCATGTCCTGGAGCTGGATCGTGCGGAGGCATGTTTACAGCCAATACGATGTCTTCTGCTATAGAAGCGATGGGCATGAGTTTACCTGGAAGCGCGTCACATCCAGCTGTATCTACAAATAAATCTAAAGATAGCCGTGCAGCAGGGAAAGCTGTTTATCATTTATTAGAACAAGGCATTTATCCTAAAGATATCATGACTAAAGAAGCATTTGAAAATGCTATCACTGTAGTCATGGCGCTTGGTGGCTCTACAAATGCCATTTTACATTTATTAGCTATCGCCCATACAATCGACGTAGATTTGACACTTGATGATTTTGAAAAAATCCGTAAACGCGTACCGCACATCGCTGATTTAAGACCGAGCGGTAAGTACGTTATGGCACACCTTGATGAAGTCGGTGGTGTGCCAGGCGTTATGAAGTTACTACACGAAAATGGTTTAATCCATGGTGATTGTTTAACTGTAACAGGTAAAACAGTGGCTGAAAATTTAGAACAGCAACCAAGTCTTTCTGACAATAAAGAAATCATTGATTTTGACCAACCGAAACATCCTACTGGACCACTTGTAATTTTGAAAGGAAATTTAGCACCTGAAGGCGCAGTAGCTAAGATTTCAGGTTTAAGTGTCACATATATTAAAGGGCCTGCTAAAGTGTTTGATTCTGAAACACAAGCAACTAAAGCAATATTGAGAGATGATATCAAACCTGGGGATGTGGTAGTCATTCGCTATGCTGGACCAAAAGGCGCGCCAGGCATGCCGGAAATGTTATCAGCTTCTTCCATTTTAGTAGGTAAAGGATTAGGAGAATCTGTAGCATTATTAACTGATGGGCGTTTTTCAGGGGGTTCACATGGCCTTGTAGTAGGCCATGCGGCACCAGAGTCTCAAGTTGGTGGACCTATGGCACTACTTGAAGAAAATGACATCATAACAATTGACGCTGAAAATTTAGAAATTAGTTTTGACGTGCCTGATGAAGAGCTAGAACGTCGTAGCAAGGCATGGCAAGCGCCTGCATTAAAAGAAACACGCGGTACATTAGCAAAATATGCTAAACTCGTATCATCTGCTTCTAAAGGGGCGATTACAGATTAATTGATCAATATTTTAAGCATTATCATCAAATTTATATATGATGGTAATGCTTTTTGTATTTCTTTAATAACTATAATATTTTTTATATACTCATTTGCCTTTATCTGTATAAAAGCGAATTTTAAATTTTGAAACATTTTATTTCAAAGTAACTTATATAATTTCTCTTTCTTAAGTTCTTCATTTTCATTTTAAAAACATTATTGAATCTTACTTTAAAACCAATATAACTTGTTAAATAATATGGTACTCAAATATAAAGCTATCTAGAACACTTTTGAATTCTCTATTGTTTTATTTTTTTATTAATTGTCATTTCAGAATAATTTTTTGCTATTCAGGGATTTTCAAACAAAATTTTGCACAATTCTTTTATAGTGAAGTTAACAAATAAAAGCGAGGTGAGATACATGAGCTTTATCATTGATATCATCAAAAAAATCGTTGGTTTATTCACAGGCAAATAATTTCTAATCTCTCTAAAGGGTCTGATACGCCATGTATCAGATTCTTTTTTGATTCCATTGATAAATAGATTTATAGCATTTTTCTAGTAATTACCTTTAAAAACACTACTTATAAAACGCATATAATCCACTTGCTCCTAGTAGTAATGTTGCGTGAATTTAGTTTTTTGTTCTGCTTTTCTAAATCTTAATATTCTAACAAGACAAGCCATGTTACTCAAAAATTAGATATCTATCTTGTATCTAGTTTCATAAAATTAGAAAGTATGTTTTGAGTTGTTCAATCTTACCATTCTATTTTTAAAACACCGATTTTAATCGCGTCAAAGTATTAACCATTGACTGTTTTAGCTTCACGAATACATACTTCTTCTTGCATGCCTACTTTTTCAGCTAGCTTTATCATCCGTCTATTACAAGACCAAATTGAAATACCCAGCCTATGTATAAAATTTTGTTTGAATAAATAATCTATCCATATTTTAAAAACTTCTGTGCCAATGCCAGATTTCCAATCATTATTATCACAAATACAACGCCTACTTCTAACCAATTCGTGTTTTCATCAATCCAATAAATATTTACTGTGCCTCTAAAATGCCCATCAACTGCAATTGCCGACATGCTTTCAATATTATTTGAAATATAGAAATGGTTTTTTTACGTATTCTCGAAATTCATTTTCAGTCATGTATTTTGCTTTAATATAGGGGGAATTCTATTTTTTAGCTTTCTGTTTAAGTTCTTTATATTTCCAAAAATATAATTCTTTCATTAGAAATGCGTCTATAGTTATCAATTCACCACGTGAAAATGCCATGCTCATCATACCCTTTCTCTAAAAACAAGGATAAGAAACCGAAAACATTCCGTTTGATTTCCTATCCTCCTGCTTATATTTCGTGGTCAAGATGCTTCTTAATATTAAATGAAATTGACTAAGTGTATGAATCATAAAGTGCACCACGTATCCTATTAGTCAACGCAATTATTTTTTATTCAACGCTATATATCATATTTTATTATTTATGAAAATAAAGTCTTAATAATATTGAATAATGAACCTATTAGATCTAAGAAATCTCCACTCATCATTTTCTCCTCACTTTCTTTAAATATACTTATTTCATTATGTTAAGCTTCTAACGCTTCATTCTTCACTAAATCTGATGCAATTTGCTCATAAAGTTGACTTAATTCTGCTTGTGAACGCTTCGTATCATTGTTATCTTGGCCAACGAAATCTGCATGATCCCAGCCATGCATAATCGGTGTCACTTGCCAAACACCTTTTTTGATATTATCCGAAGCTTCAACAAAATTCTGATTAAATGGATGGAGAGCAGAAATCGTCGAAACCAGCCCATCATTCACACGCCAATCTTTTTCTGCTGCTTTTCCAATCACATTACCTGTAAGTACCATACCTAAAAACATATTAATATCTGATTTTTGTCTACCAAATAGTCCATCCCTGGTAGATTGACCTGTATATGTTTTATAAACAATATTAGGATTTAATGATGTCTTTTTATTTAATTCAGTGGCGCCTGCTCTTGTTAAATCATAAAAACCATTGTCATTTGTGGTCCATAATTTGCTATCTTTTAAGCGATTAACATATTGACTATACGTCTCATCGTCTTTTTGTTGTAGCCCCCATTGTGCTAAACCAAAATCAACGTTTGAATATTTATTACCCTTTAATTTTGTATAATCGAATGCTACTTGTCTAATTAATGCTTCGTTTCCTAATTCATCTGCAGCATGTGTGCCATTATGTGGTGTAGCTAATGTCGTAATAGAACTAATCATATTATCGTGATTACCTTGGAATAAAGGAGATATCTCTCCACTATGTTGTTTTTGATATTCAATTTCTTCTGAGTTACCATTGCGCAAATATTCTTCCATTTGCCTAATCGTTTGGCCGCCCATGCTATGACCTACTAAATGTACTTTTTGACCTGGTTGCCAATCTTTATATACACCTTCATATGTTTTTCCGTAGCGATCATGACCATATTTTTCAGCATGTGCAGCACCATAATCTACCGTGCCGCCTTTAATGTAATAATACAGCTCTACTGCTCTGTCATGGTTACTGCTAAGAGCCCCGATACTTGCTTCATACGTGTTATAACCTTTTTGCTCTAAGTCTTGTTGGATATTTAATTTATCGCCGCCCCAATAATGAGGTAAAACTGAAGGCTTAATATCGTCTGTAAATCCATTAAAACCATGTACTAAAATAATAGGATCTTCGTTGTTATATTGACTTTGTTTTGCTTTCTTTGTAGGTTGTTCTTCTGCTTTTTCATAGGTTTGTTGCTCGGTTTGATTATTTGTAGTTGCCATTGCATTTTTCTTAAGTAAAGTTAAATTTTTGTCCTGTTCATCTTTTGGTTTATCGCTTTGTCTTTCTTTACTGCCTATTTGATTGTTTTTTAAATCTTCAAATTGAACTGGTTGATTTACATGCGATTGCATGGTACTTCCGTCAACTGCCGACACTTTGTTTTTGTCATTTTCATTATTTTCCAGGTCTACTTCGTTCGATGGCTCTGTTTTAATTTTATCGCTTTCGTTATATTCCGGAGCTGCTTCGTCCGAGGCTTCTGTTTTGTTTTTGTCATTTTTATTATTTTCCGGGTCTACTTCGTTCGAGGCTTTTGTTTTGTTTCTCTCATTTTCATTATTTTCCGGTCCTACTTCGGCCGAGGCTTCTGCTTTGTTTCTGTCATTCTCGCTATATTCCGGAGCTGCTTCGTCCGAGGCTTCTGTTTTAGTTTTATCGCTTTCATTATATTCCAGGTCTACTTCGTCCGAGGCTTCTGTTTTGTTTTTGTCATTCTCGTTATATTCCGGAGCTGCTTCGTCCAAGGCTTCTGTTTTGTTTTTGTCATTCTCGTTATATTCCGGAGCTGCTTCGTCCAAGGCTTCTGTTTTGTTTTCGTCATTCTCGTTATATTCCGGGTCTACTTCGTTCGAGGCTTCTGTTTTAGTTTTATCGCTTTCGTTATATTCCGGGTCTACTTCGTTCGAGGCTTTTGTTTTGTTTTTGTCATTTTTATTATTTTCCGGGCCTACTTCGTTCGATGGTTCTGTTTTAGTTTTATCGCTTTCGTTATATTCCGGGTCTACTTCGTTCGAGGCTTTTGTTTTGTTTCTGTCATTCTCGTTATATTCTGGGGCTTCTTTGTTTAATGTCCCTTCACCCACGTCTTCCAGTTCAACATTCGTTTTATCGTTATGTAAGCTGTGTTCACTTGAAGTTTGTTCATCATTCTTCAAATCATTTTTTTCATTAACCAATATATGACTTTGTGCATCCCCTGTCGCCCCACTACTTTTAATTCCCTCAATATTATCCTTGTCATTTTGACGCTCAATTTCACTCATTTGGCTATTTGTCTCTGCAGCTTGTACACTATTATCTATACCTATCAATAACAATGAACCTATTAAAATAGATGATGCGCCAAAAGTGAATTTACGAATACTGTACTTATTTTTTCTTGGCTCCATACATAACACCTCTTGATTAATAAATTTTGACGATTAAAATAAGCTTCTTTTTCCCTAAATGAACAAATTCAATATAAAGCGTGGAATTAACTCAAAAAACTTACCAATAATTGCTTTCATAACGTTTAACCTCCTCAATAGAAAGCGCTTTCAAAAATATAAAAAAATAATTATCTATTAAAAATAGGTGGTTTAAACTATACTCAATTTTTAATAAATAATTTGATTAAATTATACTAAAAACACAAAATATAGTCAACAACATAAATGTTAAACATATATTTTGCGCTGATTTGACATTTTATCAAATAAAACGCCCCCTTCTACTAAGCAGATCACATTCCATGAATACTTAATAAACGGGGACGTTCGCACGAGTTTATTTCTATATAAATTGCACAACAAATATTAATATAATTACAATTGGTAAAATAAATTTAATTAAATAATACCATGGTATAAATAATTTAAATCTATCATTTCCAAAGTGTGCTTTTAACTCTTGTTTATTTAATAATTGACCTACCACAAGCGTAGTGCCTAACGCACCTAAAGGCATTAAAATATTAGAAACAAGAAAGTCCATATTATCAAAAATAGTTCCTGCAGCAAACTTGATATGGCTCAAACTTCCAAATGATAATGTCGCTGGAATACTGATGATAAAAACAAGCAAACTCGTATAAAATGCCACAGGTTTACGTTTTGAATTATCATTTTTCGTAAAGTTTGAGACATTGAGTTCAAGTAATGAAATCGAAGACGTCAATGCTGCAAATAAGAATAATATTAAAAAGATTAAATAAAATCCTTGACCATATGCCATTTGATCAAACACTTTTGGCAATACTTTAAATAATAAACCCGGACCTTCAGTTGGACTATAACCAAAAGCTGAAATCGCAGGGAATATAGCTAAACCAGCTAGTATCGAAACAAGAATATTCATCGCTACTATCGAGATAGCCGATGTTTTAATTGTCATTTCCTTGGACGCATAGCTAGCATAGGTGATCATCCCTGTTGTTCCTAAGGAAAGTGTAAAGAATGATTGACCAAGTGCAAATAAGATGCCCTCAATGGATATGTCTTCTACACGTGGTTGTAATATATATTTCAATCCTTCAAATGAACCCTCAAGAGATAAAGACTTAGTTACTATGATAACTAAAAAGATAAATAATAATGGCATCATAAATTTGGATGCCTTCTCTAATCCTTTTTCTACACCCATCATGACGATAATCATCGTTAATAAAATAAATATGCCTTGACCAACGATTGTTAACCATGGGTTGCTAATAATCGATTCAAATTGAATTTGTCCTAATTGGCCTGCGTTCAATGACAATATTTGAAGCGCCACATTGAAAATATAAATGATAATCCAACCGCCGATAACACTATAAAATCCAAATAATATAAATACAGCCAAATTACCGTTCCAACCAATAATATTCAACCATTTTTTATTTGTTAATTTTTCATAAATTTTAGTTGTATAGGTTTTGCCTATTTTACCTACTGTAAACTCCATCATTAATAATGGAAGACCCACAAACAATGTAAATATTAAAAACATTAATAAAAATGCGCCGCCCCCATATATACCTGCCATATATGGGAATTTCCACATTGCACCTAATCCTATAGCAGAGCCCGCACTCGCTAATATGAAGCCCATCGAAGACTTCCATTGTGATTCATTATGCATAAGTCCATACATCCTTTATTTTTTCATTAAACTTTATCACGTTAAAGCGTTTATGTAACATAGGAACTACTATAACATTTTTTTGAATTGAGCTCAATAGGTAATTATGCTATGTCCTCTTTATCATATGATATGACAAGGTTTAAGTATTTAATATAAATACTTATACACAGCTATGCTGACCAATTTCAAGTGTTTAATTTTCTGAAATTTCATTGAATTCGTATAACTTTTATGTTATATTAATGTATGTTTTGCAACAATTAATTATATAAATAATAGAGGTATTAAAAATGAATAGACTCATACTGATTTCTGGTCTTATGTTATTCTCATTTTTCTTTGGCGCCGGAAATCTCATATTTCCACCTATGTTAGGATATACAGCTCAAGAAAATATGTGGGTTGCAATGATAGGATTTTCAATTACTGGTATTCTATTACCATATTTAACTGTTATTGTCGTTGCTTATATGAATGGCGGTGTTGAAAGTATTGGTAATAAAGTACATCCTTTATTTGGCACTATTTTTGCTATTTGTATTTATGCATCTATTGGCGCTTTATACGGTATTCCACGTGCCGCAAATGTCGCTTATGAAATCGGGACAAGAAACGTTTTGCCGGTACATAACCAATTTACTTTAATTATATTTTCAGCAGTCTTTTTCTTAATTGTTTATTTAATCGCGCTATACCCAAACCGTATTATAGACAATTTAGGTAAGTACCTGACACCTATTTTAATTTGTATTATTGCGATTTTATGTATTTTAGTCATCATTAATCCTGAGGGCTCAATTGGTGAATCTGGCGGTGATTTCGCTCAAACGCCTCTTATTTCTGGTGTTTTAGAAGGGTATTTCACAATGGATCTCGTTGCGGCATTAGCCTTTTCTGTCGTGATTGTTCAAAGCTTTAAATTGAACGGCGTCAATAACCAAAAATTACTTGTTAAAAATGTAGTTAAAGCTGGTTTTATTTCTGCGATTTTGTTATTAATCATTTATTTCGCATTAGCTTATGTAGGTGCAACAACAGATCAAGCTGGCTTTAAAGATGGCACGGATATTTTAACTTTTAACTCTTTACGTGTGTTTGGCACTTTCGGTAACTTAATTTTCGGCGTGATTGTAATCTTAGCTTGTTTAACAACGTGTATCGGGCTTGTAAATGCTTGTTCTGCTTTCGCTATGAAAAAATTACCAAAAATTTCTTATAAAGTATTTGTACTCATTTTTTCATTATTAGGCTTTCTTGTATCAACATTAGGTTTAGAGCTTATTTTAGAAATTGCGGTGCCTTTACTAACATTTATCTATCCAACGTCTATCGTGTTAGTGCTCATTTCACTGTTAAGTATCTTTATACCATTTGAAATGAAATATAGCTTTATCATACCAACTATTGCAACATTGATCATTTCTTTATTGCAAATACTAAATGATTTTAATTTATTTAAATTGCTTAACGTGCTATACATGCACTTACCATTAGCTGATATTCAATTAGCTTGGTTAGTACCATTTATTATATTACTCATTATTGGTTTGATCATCGATTATGTTACAAATAAATCAAATACAGCAACTACTTAAACTAAGGTACAAATAAACGACCTATCATAATAGGATTTAAAAAACACTTTCGTAGCATTTACATTAACAATGCGCCTATACGAAAGTGTTTTTTTTATTTAAATTGTTGAAGAAAGAAGATAAGTTTATATTTTCCAAAAAGATACCGCGATCCTACATTAGTAGGGTGGATTGAAAACTTAATATAAATAAATTTATACTGACTATCTGTTATTTCATTTTGTCTATTTATTCTCTGAATCGATATATTTATGCAACATTGGTATAGTATGATTAAGCCATGTGCTAAAAATCAATAATTAAGAATGGAGCGTTTTTTATGACTGAATTTAATGATTTCTTACAATCACTGGAAAATGACAAACAAAAAGCAACTATGGAAGACATATTCAACTGGGTTTCCGAAACGTTTCCTAAACTTGAAACCACTGTAAAATGGCACCAGCCTATGTTTACACACCACGGTACGTTTATCATCGCTTTCAGTAAATCAAAACAACATTTTTCAGTAGCACCAGAAGCTAAAGCAATAGCTAAGTTCACAAAACAAATTGATGCGTCTGCTTATTCGCAAACCAATAATTTATTCCGTATTAAATGGTCTCAAGATGTTGATTATTCATTATTAAAGTCTATCATTCAATTCAATATTGAAGACAAAGCAGATTGTACTACTTTTTGGAGATCGTGATATTCTGTTAAAACGGTTAACAACTTGAGCTATATTCAAATCGTTAATCTATTTTATCTATAATGAAATTAAAAACTTAAATAACAGTGTGTTGCTCAGACACTTATTTTGCTTTAAAGATTTTCTACTCGATCAACCGAAAATGGCTAGAAAAAAGAATACAAAATATTTTCATCCTAGCCATCTATGATCAGTATCCCTATTCAAGCAGAAACGGGTTTATGACACAATTTCTTTATAAGGATATTCATAAGATTGCATGAGCTAACCTCATGCATAAGTGCTACTAGTCTTCATAAATGAGGAAGTAGTACTTTAGAAGTAGCGCTTAAAAGTGAGACTGTCATTTTCATTCTACTCATCTACCGCCGATATCCTATATCATATGGGTGTGTGGATTCGTACTGGCTTTTTACAATGCCTTAGCAATTTCTTTAAGTATAGTCTTCAAAAAAGGCGATAATATCTTGTTCTACTTCAAGATGGCCTTCGCCGTATGTCATTAAATGTTTACATGTAGCATAACCTTGAATTTCTTTATCTTTATGTGCGATTTGCCTATAAATATAATTCGCGCTTGTTTCGTAAGCATCTTCATCTTGTTCCCCATATTTTATAGCAATAGGTGTTGATATATCATTTAAATTTGCCATGGCTTGATCTACTAATGCTTTAAATTTGTCTAATCCCTGTGCGTAATCATCTATTTTTTCAATTTGTTGTTGGATTGCTTCATGAGATAAACCAACCAAATTGCCCATGCGCGTACCATAATATTCAAGTCTACCAATGAGCCCAGCGTCGTCTTTACTAAATGGCGTAGACATCACTACAATTGAGTCAATCTTTTTTTCTTCCGCCAATTTTAGAGATAATATGCCACCTAAAGATATACCGCAGACGCTGATATTTGAATAACCTTTTTCTTGTAAAAAATGATAACCATCTAGCGCATCTTGCCACCAATCAGTCGCATCATATGCCATTAATGATTCAAGCATCAGTCCATGTCCCTTATAAGAAGGCACATAACATGTAAAGCCGGCTTTATTTAATTTTGTAGCCAACAACTTTACGTCTCTTACAGTACCCGTAAAGGAATGTAATAATAATACTGCATGCTCAGAAGATGTATCCTCCAAATAAATTGAATTAGGTTCTTTAACGTTTATCATCAATTGTCACTCCAACTTTTAAAATTATTATAATTGTAATAGAAATAGTTTCACTATACAAAGCAATAGATTTACTAGATTAAATAAAATGATTTCGTAATTATCCATCTTATCAAACGGTTCGGTTTTTATGTATTTTCAAACAAAAATACAAGCCACTCTCTAAAAGAAAGTAGCTTGCATCTATGAGGAAGTCTGGAAACATGCCCGAGAACATGCTCACAGAAACCCATAGTTTGTTTTGCATGCCAAGGACATGCTTTTATAGTGTACAATTTTATTTATTGTTTTTCAATCATTCATAAAGTTTTTAAAATTATAAAAATAGTTCAATACTCAATATCATCATAAAGCCTATTTTAAATAAAAGCAGATAATCCAAATATTGTTTTTGTAATATTCTGACAAATTATTGTTAAATAATTATCAATTTTGACGAATATATTATACTTCTAATACAGTATAATATATAATGACGTAATTTATAGAAAATGAGGTAATAAATATGGATGATTTGAAAATCAACAAACGATTAATTATGACACCAGGTCCAGTAAGCGTAGACCCCCGTGTTTCACAAGCAATGTCAAATTCTATTTTAGGTCAATTTGACTATGAGTTTGTAGACATTATGAATCAAACGATGGAACTAATCCGTAAATCATTTTTAACTAAAAACCAGTGGTCATTTCCAATTGATGGTACAAGTCGAGCTGGTTTAGAAGCTGTGATTTCAAGTATCGTTAAACCTGGTGATGAAGTCTTAGTACCTGTAATTGGACGCTTCGGTTATTTATTTACTGAACTCGTTACACGCGCAGGCGGCAAAGTACATAATATACACAAACCAATGGGTGAAGTCTTTGATCAATCGGAAATCATTGAAGCCTTAGACCAATATAAGCCCAAAGTGCTTGCTATCGTACATGGTGAAACATCTACCGGTAGATTACAACCTATTGACCAAATTGGTCGTGCATGTAAAGAAAGAGGCATATATTCCGTTGTAGATGCTGTCGCAACCTATCAAGGCATGGTTATTCCTGTAGACGACTGGGAACTAGATGCTGTTATTGGCGGCGCACAAAAATGTTTATCTATCCCTTCAGGTATCACCCCGATTACCTTTAATGATAGATTCAGCGATGCTATTAATGAACGCAAACGTGTAGAACTTGGCATACGTTCTACTGAAACAACAGAGCAAGACCACTTTATCCGAAGCAATTACTTAGATTTAACACAATTACAAGATTATTGGAGCCCGAAACGTCTAAACCACCATACTGAGTCCACAACTTCTATATACGCACTGTATACTGGTTTGAAATTAGCATTGTCAGAAGGTATTGAAGCACGCGCACAACGCCACGCATTCCATCAAGAAGGATTAAAAGCAGCGCTAAAAGCTTTAGGTTTAGAAATTTATGGCGATGAATCTAATGAAATGAAAATGGTTATATGTGTAAATATTCCAGAAGGTGTAGAGGATGCTCCATTCAGAAATGGATTATTAAAAAATTACGGCATAGAAATTGCAGGATCATTTGGCGATTTACAAGGTAAGATTTGGAGAATTGGTATCATGGGATATGCCGTACAAAAACAAAATATTTTAACATTTCTATCTGCTTTTGCAGCTTACCTGCTTTCACAAGAGAATATCAAACATTTAAATATAGCAGATGCTATTAAAACTTTAGTTAATTATTATGACAGCAATGAAGTTTAAACACAGATTTAACTTATAAGTTTCATCATAAATAAAAGGTACAACCTCATGCTCGTATGAATGGGGTTGTACCTTTATCTTATATCGTTATATTTCAATTTCGTTCTTAATTTGATTATTCATCTTCTACAACTCTATTTTTAGCTGCTGGGTAACCAAAGATAAAGAATAGTACTGCCATTAACAGCAGCGCAATAATGCCTGACACCCAACTTCCTGTAAAATCATGTAAATATCCGATTAAGAATGGCCCTACTGCAGCAATTAAATAACCCACTGATTGACCAAATCCTGATAAAGAGATACTTCCATCACTTGTTCGCGCACGTATAGAAAAGAACGTCATACATAAACTGAAGCATGCGCCCATAGCTAAACCTGCAATAATAATACCAATAATAAGTAATACTAATGATTGCGTAAAGAACAAGCCAAAACCAACCAAGAATAAAATAGTAATAATCACAACTAAAATACGTTGGTCTTTCAATTTAGATGCTATGATTGGAAACGTGAATGTCATAGGTACTTGTGAGAATTGGTTGAGCATTAATAAATACCCAGCTGTCGATGGATCGAGTCCTCTATCGACAAGTATAGATGGCACCCATGCAACAACAGTATAAAATACCATAGATTGGAACCCCATCGTTAAAGCAACCATCCAAGCTAATTTAGATTTAGCAATATTTATCTTTTTGTGCTGTTTCCATTGTGTTTCGTCAATGGTTTGTTTTTCTAATTTAGCACCACTTCGTGCTTTTGGTATCCATAAGATAATTGCAATAATCGCAAGAATAATCCAAAACGATAATGATAATCTAAAGCCAAGTGGTGACTGAGATAGTGGGAAACTTAATCCACCGCCTAACCCAGCTGTAAAATTCATCGTCCCACTGTAAATACCTGTAGCGACTCCAATTTGCATTGGGAAGTACCATTTTACATAACTTGGTAATACCACATTACCAAATGCAATAGCAATACCTAAAACCAATGTACCAATAATGAATAACGTGAAATCTCCCGCTACACGTAAATATAATCCAATGATTAATAATATCGTAGAATAAAGAATTGTACGAGACATGGTTAAGCGTGCTGTTACTCGCGATACTAATGGAGAAACAACAGCAAAAATAATTAGCGGTATAGTAGTTAAGATGCCAGCAACACTGTTATTAATTTCCATTACATGCTTAATCTCATCAACTACAGGCCCTACTGATGTGAGTGGCGCACGTAATGTAGAAGCAATAAATACGATTGCTAAAATTACGCCCCAATTTTCTTTAATTCTATGTATACGATAGGGTTCAGTCATCTTATACCACCTTTCTTCAAAATCTTTTAATATAATAATACAACGAACCGATCAAATGAAGATCATTTGAACGATTCGCATGTATCAGTTTTATAATTAGCTAATCAATTATTGATTTGCATTTAATAAAATACGTGTACCTGCTTTACCTTCCAACGCTTCAATTGCATCATCTAATGAACAAATAATCGCTTCTTTGCCCATTTCAGCAAATTGAATTGCAGCTTCAATCTTAGGTAGCATACTTCCTGCAGGGAATTGCCCTTCAGCGACATAAGCTTTCGCTTCATCTACTGAAATTGTTTCTAATTTTTCTTCATTTGGTTTACCAAAGTTCACACAAACATTTGATACATCAGTTAACATCATGAATGTATCTGCATCAACTTGTTGCGCAAGTTTCAAACCAGAACGGTCTTTATCGATAACCGCTTCAACGCCTTGAATGCTTCCTTCTTCATCACGGTAAACTGGTATACCACCGCCACCAGATGAAATAACGATAGCTTGGTCAATGAGTGCTTTAATTTGGTTTACACCGTGGATTACAAGTGGTTCTGGCGATGGAACAACACGACGGTATCCTCTACCAGCATCTTCTACCATTACAAAACCATGCACTTCTTCTAAACGTTTTGCTTCAACTTCGTCAAAGAATACGCCGATAGGTTTAGTTGGATTTTCAAATGCTTTATCGTCTTTATCTACTTCTACCATTGTCAATAATGTTACAACATCACTTTGAATGTCTAATGCATGTAAATGGTTTTTTAATGCTTCTTCCATCATATAACCAATAAAACCTTGTGATTCAGCATTACAAGCGTTGATTGGAAGCGGGTCGACAATGTCTTTTGCCGCTTCATTTTGAGCGATAATATTGCCAACTTGTGGCCCATTACCATGTGTAATGACAACATTATGTCCAATTTTTTTCAATTCTGCCATTTTACGTGTAGCAGCATACACATTGTTATATTGATTTTCGTATGACGCTTCTTGTTTAGGTTGTAAAATTGCGTTACCACCTAGAGCAAGTACAACACGCTTACTCATACGTTTCACTCCTTCAAGTTAATGCTACGAACATGCCATAAACTGTGTCTCTTCCTGATGACGAGCCTACTTTTAGCAGTCGATCAATGTTTTCCAGTGACGGTTCATGTTGTAACTTTGATATTTTTGAACTGAATAATCCTTTTTGTGCACATTTTAAAAAAGTTTCTCCTACTAGCGTCGTTAATGATTCGTTAAGTAGTTGTTTTAATTTTTCTAAATTTGGTTTTCTAATATACGGATTGGTAAAATGAATAAACAACATACCAGTTAGGATGTCATCACCAGAAGGCGTTAATCCCTCTCCTCTACCAATTAGATAGCGGTAATATTGTTCTATAGTTTCAACATCTTCATATTCTAATGCGTACATGATTCGGCTCATTGTTTGGCGGTCAAAGTCACCATCATCATACATCGTAAAATCATATGTCGATAAATTTGCTTTAAGGTTATCAGTGTTTACACTGTCAACGAGGTCTTTAAATGGCAATGATGCAACATGCCAAACGAGTTGGCATGTTTTACTTATATGAATCGTGTTAGGACCTATTGTGAGTTGTTGGTTTAATTTAATTTCATTAAGCAAACTATGTTTCGTTTGTTGGTCCACTAATATACCGAATGGAAACATACCGTTTTCATCAGTACCTATAAATATAAGCTCTTGCGCATCATTTACAATATTGAAGCCTTTTTTAAAAATACTGTGCACATAAAATGTCTTTCGATTTTCTAATATTTCCTTGGCAATATCGCCTATAGCAGTTGCGCGAAAAATCACGCTTTAAAGCCTAATTTCTCTGCGTATGCAGTAATTGCTTTTTCAAAACATTCAATTGGTGGGTGAACTGTACCTGCACCAATTTGCCCATATCCAGCAATTTTATGAGCGATACCTGTATTAATAACCGGTGTGATACCTGTTTCCACAACTTTACGGGCATCAATGCCTAAACATGCCCCTCTAAAATTCCATGTAGGGATTGCAAAGTTAGGGTTTTCACCGATGCAAATTTCAGTCATTTCGTTACTGATGTCTAAAGCGTCGTCAAAGCCACCAGTACCAACAAAGCGAGTTACTGCTGGCGCAGCGATCATTGCCATACCACCAACACCAATTGTTTCAGTAATTGCAGAGTCACCAATATCAGTGTTTGCATCTTCGGCAGAATAACCTGTAAAGAATAATCCGTGAGGCGTGTTTACTGGCGCAGTGAACCATTCGTCACCCATACCAGCGATACGAATACCAAAGTTTTCCCCGTTACGACACATAGCAGTAACAACCGTACCATGTTCGATTGTACGCGCTGCATCCATCATCGCTTTACCTGTAGCCATTGCTACGTTTAAGAAGAATTGGTCTGTATCTGCTAAGAATTGAAGTACTTCTGTACGTTTTTCTGCTGCTACATCTTCTAATGACGAGATAATTGGCGTCACTTCTTTTAAGAATGCTAATGAAGCTGCAATATTACGTTGGTGGAATTCATCACCCATTGCAATAGCTTTAGCAATTAATACGTTTACGTTTAAACCGTCATCCATTTTGTGTAATGCTTTACTTAAAACTGGGCCTAAAACATCTTTCATCCAGTGAAGACGATTGATTACAGTTTCATTGTAAGCACCAAAGCGTAATACCGCTCCAATACCTTCGTTCATTTGGCAATACGCTTCATTACCTGTTTCTCTATTTTCAACAACAAGTACAGGCATATTAGCAGAAGTAATACCACCCATTGGGCCAACTGTATTTACATGGTGGCATGGGATAAAAGTAATCTGTCCTTCTTCTAATAACTTACGTGCACCTTGTTCATTGTCAGCCCATCCTTCGAAAAGGATGGCACCTACACAAGAACCTTGCATTGGGTCCGTCATATTTTCATATTTAATTGGTGGACCAGCATGTAATAATACATTTTCTTTGAGTTCAGGAATTTTAGATTTAGCAGGCACTACATCTACTAAAAATGGCGCTGCTGCAATCATCTTGTCAATGACTGCTTGGTTAGCTTCATCTATTGTTTTGTAACCCATTTTATACCGTCTCTCCTTCATAATTGTTTAAGAATTGAAGTACTTTCATTAATTTTTCATCCCCACCAGCAATTGGGCGCCAATTAAATTGAACGACTGGTGCATCGCTTGCTTGGATTGCTTCAGTAAAGCTCTTCAGTCCAATATTAATAACGCTTGGTTTCATGTTGATTAAATTCATTATTTTTTCATCCACAGTTAAATCAACTGGTTCTGATTCAAATGATTTTGTTTCTAACATTGGTTGTTCAACACTGCTGCCTACTAAATTAAGTGCAGTACGAACCATTTGGTCGTTTGTTTCACAAACAATTGCGCCAGCTTCTTTTAACGTGTTAACTTGACTATCATAACCTTGATGATCATGTTGTGTACCTACAACTGTAGTAAGTACCGCCAATGAACGGCCCTCAGCGTTTACTTTATCTAAAATCGCTTTGATTGTAGGCGCAAGTTCGTTTGCCATATCATCATGACTACCGTAACCAATCACGTTATCTAACATAATGACAGCAGTGGATGGGTCATCTGATGAAGTTTCTAACATTTCAATACGTTTTGAAGGATCGATCATTGGGTGTGGTCTACCTTGCGTATAAATATCATCACCTAAGTCAATGATTTCATGATTTCCACCTTTATAAGAGAATCCTTCTGGTGTTTCTGCGCCTGAATTATCTCCTAATGTATCTTTGACTAACATAGCAGCTTCTGATGCTAACGTGCCACCTGAGTAGTAACCTTTAATACCATCTTGGTTATCAGCAAACGTAATATCAAGGTCTGCTTTAAATGATGGATTAAATTGAGGCGTTTCATCATTAGATAATTGAACAGATACACGTGCTGCTTCTTCTAGTGTATAAGCGTGATAAATATTTTCTTCAGTAAATGCTGGTTTAGCACCTAAGAATAATGTAACCACTGGTTTTTCAATGTTACGTAACATATTTAATACTTTTTCTTCAACTTCTTTAGCTGGCGGCTTAGAAATAACAGTAATGACTTTAACTTTAGGGTCAGCATTTAACGCTTTAATACTATCTAGCATTGTAATAGCGCCGACTTCTGTTGATAAGTCACGGCCACCTGTACCAATTGCATTTGTAACACCTTTACCTTCACGGTCAATGATGGTTGTTACTTCTTGAATACCTGTACCAGAAGCACCGATAACGCCGATATCTCCTTCATTAACGATGTTAGTGAATGCAAGTGGTAAACTGTGGATAATACCTGTACCACAGTCAGGTCCCATAACTAATAACCCTTTATCATGCGCCATTTGTTTTAAGCGTACTTCGTCTTCTTTAGCGACATTATCACTAAACATAAATACGTTTAAATTGTTTTTTAAAGCAGTTTCAGCTTCCATTGCAGCGTATTGTCCTGGGATTGAAATTAATGCTAAGTTTGGATTATTTGCTAATTCTAAAGCGCGGTTCCAGTTTGAAGCTTCATCTTGTTTTTGAGATTTATCTTCGTCGTCGCCTTTGCCTTTTAGCTCAGCATCTACTTGTTCATTTACTTCGTCTACTTTTGATTCATCATCTGTATCTACAATGACAACGATATCATTTGGTTTAGCATTATCTAATGCTTCAGTATCAAATCCTGAAGATCTAAAAATGTCTTTATTCGCAGGCGTTCCCATCATAATTGATACTTGGTTCACGCCATCAATAGCAGATAATTTATTCGATAATAACATTAGTACAATCGAATCTTGGTACGTGTTTTCTTTAATTATTGTATATAACATACTATTCCTCCGTTATTATTCTGCAAATCTGTTTTTTCCGTGGTAACGATCAAAGTGCACATCTTCTGACACTAAGTAATCGTAAATTTCATCCACAATTTCAATGCCTGTTTCATCATATTTCTCACTACGTAAGCGACCACGCTCACCAGGATAGAATATTTCTCCATAACCTTCTGCTGCTGGTTGTGCTTTAAGCTCATCTAACATTGTTGAAATACGTGATTTAAATTGATCTAAATCTGTAAAGAATGCAGGATTGATTACGATGTGTAACTGTCCTAAGTCACGGCCTTTAGTTAGATCTTTATACATTGATGAAACGTGCACACCGTGTGGTACGCCAAGTAAACTACCTGATAAGATATCCACCATCATCATTAAACCATAACCTTTTGGTCCAGCAACCGGTACAAGCGCATGAACGTCTCTTGCGTTTGTTGTTGGCTCACCATTAGCATCAACTGCCCATGCATCTGGGATAGATTGGTGTTTGGCTCTAGCATCAAGCACTTTGCCCCACGCTTGAACTGTTGTAGCCATATCAAAAGTAATGATACGATCATCGTTAGATGGTGCACTAAATGCAATTGGGTTCGTACCAAAATAAGGTTCTGTGCCACCAAACGGTACAACCATTGGATCCGATTGACACATACTTAAACCAACCATATTTGCATTAGATGCCATTTCAACGAAATAACCTAACGCACCACTATGTGAAATATGTTTAACACCTACAACTGCTACACCGTTTTCTTTAGCCATTTCTATCGCTTTCTCCATGGCCTCTTTTGCTGCTTGGTGTCCAGGACCGTTATCTCCTTCAAATACACCAGTAGAAGGACCAGTTTGTTCAAATTGGTAGTTCGGGTTAGCAGTAATACCACCTTTTGCGATACGTTCTGCATAATATTCCACCCTAACAGCACCATGAGAGTGAATACCTCTGTGATCTGCAAAAGTTAAAACATCTGCAACATCTTTTGCAGCATCTTCATTTAAGCCCGCTTTAACCAATTTATTTTTCATTAAATCGAATAAATCATTTTTAGAAACGCGCATATTTCAACCTCCTTATTACAAAAATTGTGTATTTTTTTAATAAACAAAGTGTTTTCAAGCAGTAAAAAAAGAAGTTACTAAAGACGCACCATGCTAAATGTCGTAAGTTACCATTTATTACATTAAATTATCTCGTTCACTTCTTTTATTCCTATCTAATATATCTCATCAGATATTAAATAATCATAAATGTCTTGGGCAACTGGAATGCCACTCTCTGCATAACGTTTTTTAACTTCTTCTTGAATCTCACCTGGATAATATACTTGATCAAAACCTTTAGCAGGTTCAATGTCATGCAATTCATCTACCATGTCAGAAACTTGTGTTAAAAACTGTGTTTCGTCACCAAAATATGCTGGGTTAATCACGATATGAAATTGTCCTAATCTACGATATCGGCTTAAATCTTCATACATTGAAGTGACATGCTTACCAAATGGCAATCCTAGTAAAGTGCCTGCTAGGATATCTACCATCATCATCAAACCATAACCTTTTGGTCCAGCTACAGGTAACAACGCAGCTACTTCGAATGGATCTGTTGTAGGCTCGCCTTGTTTGTCTACTGCCCAGGTATTCGGTATTGATTTATGTTTAGATCGTGCATCTAATATTTTACCCCATGCTTGCACTGTTGTTGCCATATCAAACAATATGGGTTCGCCATTTTTTCTTGGTGAGGCGAAAGCAATTGGATTCGTACCGAAATATGGTTCTGTACCACCAAAGGGCACAACCATTGGATCAGACTGACATACAGTTAATGCAACCATACCTTGTTTTGCAGCTTGTTCTGCAAAATAGCCGATTGCGCCACTGTGCCCCATTTCTTGGATACCTACCATACCTATCCCGCTGGATTTTGCTAATCCAATGGCTTCTTCCATAGCTTCATAAGCAACATAGTGACCTACAGCATTATCGCCGAAATATGTGCCTGCTGATGGACCAGTTTTAGTGAATTTTAAATCTGGGTCCAAGTTATAACCTTTTTTCGCAATACGTTCTGCATAATATTGCATTCGGACGGAACCATGTGAATGAATGCCTCTTTCATCCGCAAAAATCATCAAGTCCGCTGTTTTTTCAGCTTGCGCGTCAGGCAAACCTGCACGTGTTAGTTTCTCTTTGAATAATTGGCGCAGTTTACCACGTTCGACGTATACTAATGCTTCCTCTTCCATGACTAACAACCTTCCTTAAATTTCTATATCTCTATTTGCATCTTTGGAATAGATGTAAGCGAATGGTTCGTCTAAACCAATAGCATAAGTTGCTTGTGGTGCATAAGCGCCCATAAAGATGTAATCACCTTTATCAACTGGTTGCCATTCGTTATCTAAGTTGTACATGCCACGTCCACTTAATACGTAAGCACCATGTTCTTGAACGTGTGTTTCGATGTAGCCGTGTGAAGCACCTGGTTTAAATGATAAGATATGAATATTCATGTCATATGCTAATTCTTTTGGTAGTAAATCAAGAATCTTCACTTCTTCCATACCTTCATATGGTTCTTGAACCATATCATTGACGTTACCTGTTACAACTTCTGGTGTATAACCTTCTAATGGTTGATAACGTTTTTTGTATAAGAATACACGGCTGTCGTTGTTTTGGTTGCTGTTTTCAAATGTCATAACTTGATGAGATGGTACGTATAAATAACCACCTGCACTTAGTTCATATTTTTTATCGTCTGCATATGCATTGATATTTCCATATTCAACATAAATAAATGTTTGAACGCCGTCACCACCAAATCCTTGTCTGTTACCACCTTGATTTTTTAATGTTACTAGGTAATCTACGAAGCGCGCACCCAATCTTGGTGAACCTAAAATAGTTACGTCGCAATCTTCAAAACCAGGTACTACGTTATTTACTAAACCGTCTGGTGTAATAACTGCATAATTGTCCTTTTTAATTACTGAACGTGTTTCTAATAAACCTTCTCTATAACCTTGATTATGATTGATATAACCCATAAATAAAATGCTCCTTTTCTTTATCTGTATTAAAAATTTTTGTGCTTTTATCTATAAAAAGTTTGTTGAACCATGTTTATTTATATAGCTCAATGATGTTGTTCTAGTTGCTTATTCCCAAATATTATGCTTGATAAGCAAGTTGATATAATACTTGTTTTAACACTTCAATACCTTTAACTAAATCTTCAACATTCGTTTCTTCTTCAACGTTGTGACTCACACCATTAATTGATGGTACGAACAACATTGAAGTTGGTATATATTTAGCGAAAATTTGAGAATCGTGCCCAGCACCAGAAGACATTAATTTCCACTCTGATTCACCAACTACTGTTTCAGCAGCTTTTTGTATTTCATTAACTAATCTTTCATCCATAAGCGTTGGTGCTTCATCCATCCATAAGTCGATGTCATATTGAACGCCTTCTTCTTCAGATACATGTTTGATACATGTATCAATTTCTTCAGCAAACTGATTGAGTTCATCTTGGTTAATGTGACGACAATCGATTGAAAAAGTGACCTCTCCTGGCACTACGTTAACCGTATTAGGTACTGGATCTACGCGACCAAATGTAATAACTAATGGGTCACCTATTTCTCTTGCACGATCTGTTAATTGGTTAGCAATTTTACTAAATGCCACCACTGCATCTTGTCTCAAGCCCATCGGTGTAGTACCAGCATGGTTTGCTTCACCTTTTAAGTTAACTGTATAACGTTTTTGACCAACGATACCATTAACGACACCAATTGATTTTTTTTCATTTTCTAAGACTTTACCTTGTTCGATGTGGACTTCGATAAATGATTTAATATAGTTATAATCATTATCTTCTGTACGATAATCAAAACCAGATTCACGCATCGCATCTTTGAAAGCGACACCTTCGCCATCAGCAATTGCGTCTACGTCAGCTTTATCAGCTAAGTTGAAGAAGTTTTTACTTCCCCAGAAAGCGTATGGGAAACGGCTGCCTTCCTCTTCAGCTAACGCTAGTATTTCTAATGAACGTAATGGTTGTCCATATTCTGCTTTCAATGACTGCATAGCAACAACTGCTGCTAGCACACCGAATTGACCATCTAAATGGCCACCTTCAACTACTGTGTCAATATGTGAACCAGACATAATTGTTTCTTCAGGATATTTGCTACCTTCAATACGTCCTTTTAAGTTACCGACACTATCGAACTGTGTTTCAAATCCATCTTTTTCTAATGTTTCTTTTAATGCGTGAACCGCATTTGACCATTCTTTAGAATAAAGTAAGCGTGTAATCCCGCCACCAGTCAAACCGCCAAACGCAGTAAATTTTTTGTCTAGAGCCTCAAAAGAAGATCGGATGTCCATGTAATTCAACTCCTTTTTCATTTCATATACAATTATAAGCGTTTACATTACACTTATCATTCACAATTCTAACAATAATATGCTTTACTTTTATTCGATTTATACAAATACGCCTTATTTTTTATTTGAGATACTATATTTAGCAAAATATATCTAACAGGAGGTTAACCCATTTGACTCAAGTAGAAGCAACTTGTCAATCAAGCGATGGCTTTCAATTACCATATACCATAATAAAAACGAAAAGTAAAAACCCCAAAGGTGTGATTATATATTTCCATGGCGGCGGGCTCATATTTGGTCAACCAAATGACTTACCACAAGATTATATTGAAATTTTGACTGAATCCTATCATGTCGCGTTAGTATCTTATCGACTTGCTCCAGAAAGTAATATCAATACGATTATTGAAGATGCACTCAGCAATTATGATCATTTCAAATCGCTTTATCCTTCGTTACCTTTATTTACCTTTGGTCGCTCTGCTGGCGCTTATTTAGCAATGATGGTCGCACGTCATCGTAAAATAGATGGGATTATTGATTTTTATGGTTACGCTCGTATACATGTACCCTCATTTTTAAGACCAAATAAACAATACCAAGATTTATCTACTCAAATCACGCCTGCAATATTGAATCAACTTATACAAGCACACCCACTAACGTCAGGCCTATTACAAACAAGGTATCCTATTTATTTATATGTTCGTGGTCAAGCGAAATGGCTTGCTTATCTGGGAATTGAGTCCTCTACACATAGTGCTTACAATATCCCACCACAAGTATTGAAAAATTTCCCTCCTACCTTTATTGTACACTGTACAGGAGACCCTGATGTGCCTTATAGTGAAAGTGAACATGTGCATAAATTAGTTGCAAATAGTCATTTTGAAACTTTAAACCAAGATAATCATGATTTTGATCGTGAAGTTAGTTCAATGAGTAAAACATTATACAAACAAGCTGTACAATTTTTAAATCAAATTTAATAGATTAGCGAAGGGGACAAACGATGAACTTACAAAATGTAATAGAGAACTTCCAAACATTTAATAATTTTGCGCGAAATCCAAACAACGGCGGTATTAACCGAATTGCTTTCAGTCATCCTGAACGTGTTGCTGCGTTAAGATTTTCAATGCTGTGTCAAAAAGCGGGTCTCGATGTTTATTTTGATTTCTTTGGAAATGTTATTGCACGCCGAGAAGGTAAAAACCCTTCTCTAAAGCCAGTTGTTTTAGGATCACATATTGATACCGTAAAAGATGGTGGACAATACGACGGGCTACTCGGTGTGTTAGGTGCTCTTGAAGTGGTCGAACATTTAAATGAACATCATATCGAAACAGACCATCCTATTATTATTATCGCTTTTGCTTGTGAGGAATCTACACGTTTCAACGAAGCGACATTAGGTAGCAAATATCTTACTGGTAAGATGACCAAAGAAGATATGAAATCGATTAAAGATAATGATGGTCATGTACTCTATGACATTGTGGCCCTTTAGCACAAGATATGCACGGCAAAGCGGCTCTATTTGAAAGAAATAAAATTAAAGCATTTTTAGAGTTGCATATTGAACAAGGTCCTATTCTTGAAAATAATCAAAAAGATATTGGGATTGTAACGGATATTGCTGCACCACATCGCTTCAAATTAAAAATTCAAGGCGTTACAAGTCACTCAGGTTCAACGCCTATGCCAATGCGGACCGATGCTCTAACTACCGCCTCCGAAATCATTTTAAAAATCGAAGCTTTAGGTCGGGCATATCATGATAAAGGAATCGTGACAACGGTAGGATATGCAAGCGTTTATCCAAATACAATGAATGCTATCCCTGGTGAGGTTACACTGCTTATCGACATACGTGGTAAAGACGAAGGTGTTCGCGAAACCGTCGTCAAAGAAATGCAACAGCATATCGATACGATTACAAATCACCGACAAACAAGCTATGACTTAGAAGATTTAGGACAAGACCAACCACGTCGTTTTAATCAAACCATTGCAAAGATTTCTGAACAAAGTTGTAACACATTGGGATATCATTATCGTTATATGTACAGTGGTGCTGGCCATGATGCAATGAATTTCGCACCAATTTGTCCAACAAGTATGATATTTATTCCTTGTAAAAATGGCATCAGTCATTCTCCAAAAGAATCTGTAACAGATAAAGAAATTGAAAAAGGTATTAATGTCCTGATTGAAACGACAATTGAATTAGCTAAAATCGATACCAGATACCACATTAGAAGCATAAAGACGTTTAATTTTACAATTGAAGTCAATAGCAAACGATACGAGTGACCTCTAACACCGATCATCTGAGGTAGCTCGTATTTTAAATTATTTGAATATAGATATATTATGATTGAAAAAAGTGCCAAGCTGTATAGGGCACACATCACTCTAAAACACATAATAAAGGTTGAATTATAATGACAAAAATATGTTTTATCAGACACGGCGAAACAGATTGGAATATTGCTGGCAAATTACAAGGTCGTACTGACATCCCACTAAATGAATCGGGTATATTACAAGCACAAGCATGTGGCGAGTGCTTAACCCCAAATGAATGGGATCTTATTATTACAAGTCCCTTACTAAGAGCCAAAGAAACCGGTCAAATTATCCAGCAAAAATTAGATATTCCACTTTATGAAATGGCTTCTTTTATAGAAGTTGCCTTTGGTGACGCAGAAGGTCTTACGCAACACGAACGCGCCTTACAATTTCCTGATCGCAATTATCCAAACAAAGAAACTGAGTCAATGATTACGGACCGTTTTTTAAACGGTATGCGTACTGTGCATGAAGACCACGCTAATCAAAATATTTTAATCATTTCTCACGGCGCTTTTATCAAAGCAATTTTTCATTACTTTTCAAATGGAAAAATAAGCCCAGGGATAACTAAACTCATAAACGGTAGTTTCAGTACGTTAGAAATAAATAATAATCAAACCAATATTCTAGATTATAATATCGTTGACCATTTACCGACGCAACACCCAAATAGCTAACACAGGCGTTTATCCATAAAATTACCATACCTTACATACATGTTTAACCTACCTTAAAAGTGAAGCACGACGTTTCACTTGGTAGTAACGCTGTATGCGAGATTTGGTACTTTTTAGATTAAATCTTAAAATTTACTTATAATTTTTAAAGAAATCTGTAGTTAATGACTTTACTTTTGGCGATAACATAAGTACGGCTATGACGTTTGGGATCAGTACAACAGCAAGCGCCAAGTCAAGCAAGTCCCACAATTGTTGTGCTGCGCCTAATGCTCCTACAATCATAGAGAGCACGTATATCCCCTTCATAATCCACCCAGCTGTGAGCCCAAATAAGAATTCCGCCATTCTTGATCCATAAAAAATGACAACAATAACAGTTGAGAATACGAAGAACATCATTGAAATAGACACCATCATGCTACCAAATTCACCAAATGAATTTTCAAACGCTCTTGCGGTTAGTGCTGCAGACTGCGCTTTGGCATCGTTCGCTTTCCAAACCCCTGAAACCAAAACCACAAATGCAGTTGTACTACAAATGAGTAAAGTGTCCACGACTATTTCACTAATCCCCCAAAATGCTTGTCGAACCGGATGGTCTGTTTTAGCGGCCGCATGGGCAATCGATGATGTGCCAAGCCCTGCTTCATTAGAATAAATACCTCGGGCGAATCCCCAGCGAATTGTAGTCGCTAACGCCGCACCAAATGTTCCTCCTACAGCAGCCGTTGGGTTAAATGCCTGTTCTACGACTAATAAAATAACATTAGGCACGTGACCAATGTTCATCAAAATGATTAAAAATCCAAAAAAACAATAAAGCCCGACCATAATTGGCACAATTTTTTCAGCGAAAGAAGCGATACGTTTCACACCGCCAAATACTACTAAGGCTGCAAGTATTGCTAATACAACGCCTGAAACACCCATATGTATATTGAAAGTGTCATGCATTGTACTCGCTGCAGAATGGCCTTGAACCATGATACTTGGAACAATTTCAATCATTAATGCAAATGCAAATACTAGAGAAAATATCGCACCTAGCTTCTTATTTTTAAATCCCTTTTTCATATAATAGGTTGGCCCACCTACAAACTCACCCTTTTTATTTTTTTCACGATAATGTACCCCTAAGACATTCTCACTAAATTTTAAAGCCATACCTAAAAAAGCAATAACCATCATCCAAAAAACTGCGCCAGGGCCTCCCATCATAATTGCAGTAGGCACCCCTACAATATTGGCTGCACCTACAGTAGAAGATAAGGCCGAAGTTAATGCTTGGCGAGGCGTGATGGTCCCCTCCCCTTTAGGTTTTTGATTAACGCTACCAAATGTTTGCTTTAACATATAAAAAAAATGTCGAAATTGAAGAAATTTTAAATTAATGGTTAAAAACACACTCGCAAATAAAAGCAATAAAACGAGTGGATACCCCCAAAGCCAATCCGAAAATGACACTAATTTTTCCAATGATTACAGCCCCTTTAATTCTAATTATCTTATGCTTTTAGTTATTTTATATACTTGTGTTGTTTCGATAAATTTAAGTACACACTACTTATTATCAAGTGTTCAAATGTTCTATTATAAAACTATAATATGTCATGTTATTCCCTAGAGCTAAGTAATCAAACTAACTTCACACTTTATGAAAATAGAAAAATCCCTTTCAAAGCGAAAAACTTTGAAAGGGATTCAAATTTATTATTTTAAAATTTATGGTAAGTCAAATGATACTTAGATAAAACGTCCAATACGTTTATCTGAAATACCCGCTTCTTTGCTATAAATTGCTTGACCTCTTAAAATAGTTTGTGTAACTTGAGCACCAATTTCACGGCCGATATACGGGCTCATTTTGTTACGGTAAGCTAAGTCTTCAGCTTGTAACGTATATGATGCATTAGGTTTAATGAATACGAAGTCAGCATCTTTACCTACTGCAATGCTTCCTTTTGTATCTAAACCAAAACGTTTTGCAGGTGCTGTTGCGATAATATCAGCAAATTTTTGTAATGACATTTGACGTTTTTGGACACCTTCGTCAAATAAGATGTCTACGTTATTTTGTAATCCAGCAATACCGCCCCATGCTTCAAATGCATTGTCAGTATCTTTTAAATCTGGTGTACATGGTGAATGGTCAGAAGTTACAAAGCTAATATCACCATTTAATACACGGTTCCACATACCTTCTAAACGTGATTGTTCACGGATTGGTGGAGAACATTTAACAACTGGACCAATTTCATCTAATTCTTCTTTGTAGAAATATAAATAATGTGTACATGTCTCACAAGTGATGTCTACACCTTCTTGTTGTGCTTTAATAATTTCGTCTACGCCTTCTTCACAAGCAACATGTACGATATGCACACGACAACCTGTTTCTTTAGCAAATAAGATAATTTTACGAATAGGTTCAACTTCTGTAAATACTGGGCGACTATCTACATAAGCACTTAATGTAGTTTCACCATTTGCTTTGGCAATTTCACCTAAGCGATCAGTGATTGTAGCATTTTCAGAATGGATTGATAAGATTTTTCCAGTCTTAGCAATTTGTTTCATACCTTCGTATAATGAATAATCGTCAACATTTTCAAAGTCGCCTTCAATAGAACGATCGCCACAAGTAGCTAAGAATGCTTTATAAGCAACTACACCAGCTTCATCTAGTTCTTGAATACCGCCGTTTAAGTTATACGGCACGAGACCACCATAGCTTGCAACATCAACTAATAATTCATCTTTACCTGCATCAAATTTAGCTTGGATAGATGCTTTGTCTGTTGTAGCTGGAACTTGGTTTAATGGCATTTCAACAAATGAAGTTACGCCACCTTTAGCAGCTGCGTTTGTTCCTGTCACATAACCTTCCCATCCATCACGGTATCCACCGCCTGGTTCAGTAATATGCACATGTGCGTCTACCATGCCAGGTGAAACGATTTGATTTTGTGCGTCGATGACTTGTTCAGCTTCTCCTAATTCTTGTCCAATAGCAGCAATTTTACCGTCTTTAACGCCGACTTCAACTTGTTGCTCCCCATCTTCTAAAATGACCAAGCCATTTTTAATAATTAAATCATATTTCATTATAATCTACTCCTCTTTTTTTTCTCTTATCTGCGTGGAATACATAATGTAAAATTAAGTAAACACCACCGGCTATGATAAAGCCTATAAACCATGAAAAGTCTGATATCACAGTAAATGCTGGTAAGAAGCCTAGTAATGAAACAACTACACCAACAACCGTTCCGATGTACGCAGAAACATTAATACGTGGTATGTCGTGGTTTTTATCTTTCAAATCAAAATACAACTTATCTATATCAATGTGACATTTAGACACAATATAGAAATGCACAATCATAACACCTGCTACTGGACCTAGTATAGCACCAATCGCATTTAGGAATAAGAAAATACTGTCTTCTTCTTCCATCATCTTCCATGGCATAATTACAACACTCAAGACTGAGGCGATAACTACACCACGGCGATAGTTGATCCATTTTGGTAAAAGTGCGCTGAGTTGATATGCTGCCGGGATGATATTACTTGTCGCATTAGTTGAAATAGTAGTCATCAATAATACGCCAGTTGATATCAGAATGGCCCAGAAGTTATCCCATTCATTAATAATCGTTAATATATTCCATTCTTGATGACCTAGATAAATTGAGCCACCAATAATGATGAACACACTCGCAATTGCAAATAAAA
The DNA here is from genome assembly GCF_017891975.1 of Staphylococcus sp. GDY8P131P. Lineage (NCBI taxonomy): Bacteria > Bacillati > Bacillota > Bacilli > Caryophanales > Staphylococcaceae > Staphylococcus > Staphylococcus sp. GDY8P131P. The sequence goes on along the minus strand of NZ_JAESKF010000003.1, from coordinate 121,908 downwards.
TATGTGCAACTACGATACCTGAGATTTGCCCAACAACTTGTGTCTTAGTAGATTTTGCGTTTTGGGTAAAGTCAGACACGCTTGAACCAGGGCCTGCCCATACACCTAATAATGAGTTGAAAATTAAAATAAATGATAAAATTGCTGGGTAAATAATACCACTTGATTTTGTAGAAATTTCATAATCTAAAATATTGCCAACGCCACCTGCAGCCATAACACCCCAGATAGCCATACCACCAAATACAATGTAAATGAGTGGATTTAAAATAGCAGTGAATTTATTTAAAATATCCCCACCGCCAAAGCCAATTGCGAAACTAATAGCCCAAAATATTAGAAATGCGATAAGTCCTGGAACAGAGATACCAAGGATTGATATACCTTGTCCAATATCAGCAAAGCCTGGGAATATTTTATTTAATAGAATTAATAGTGCTTGTGATCCAGCAAACGTTTGCAAACCAAACCAAGCGATACCCGCTACAACACCACGTAAGATACCAGGTAACTTAGCGCCTACATCACCGTATGTATGACGTAATTGCATAGCAAAAGGGATGCCGTATTTTGAACCCGCATAGCCGTTCCCAACCAGTAATAAAGCAATAACAAATGAACTCAATATTAATGCAAATATGACTTGTAATGGTGACAATCCTAGTAATAAGAATCCCCCAACAGCAGTGTAGTTAGGTATATTATGAACAGCCCCCATCCATAGTGTAAAAAAGTTAAATGCGGAGTTATTTCTTTGTGCTGATGTCTTTGGCATTATGTCTTCATTATAACCGCGTTCTTTGAAAACCGATTCTGTTAATGCCGCATCATTCGCCTGTCTTCCCATTCTCTTTATATCTCCTTTGCTTTAATAAGCTAATAACTAGATGTATAATCTTCAGTTATAAGTGTAGTATGAATGTAAGCGTTTTTCTTTGTTAGTAATGACATTTCTATTTGATAAAATTATAGGAATCGAACAAAATATGTGTATAATTAATTTTATAAATTATATTTTTTGAACATTTTGAACAATCATTATCACAAATCGACAAAATTCTTTGCTATAGATAGATTGAATCATTATATATATTTATACACATTAGCATGCGTTATGTTAGTGTTAATTCGAAACGGAGGACATTATGATGACTACCCTAAATGAAATTTTATCCGTTCCCCAATTTAAAGGTTTAAAATTAATCAATAACAACGGAGATTTATCAGCAGAAGTAACCAATTTAGACATCACTGAAAATAATGATATCAAACATTTCACATCGAGTAATTCTTTTATTCTAACGACAGGCGTATTATTTCAAGATAATCAGGATAACTTAAAAAAATTAATTAAAGACTTAAATGATATCCACACAGCTGGATTAGGTATTAAAGTTTCAAGATTTTTACATGAAATCAATCAAGATGTCATAGATTTCGCTGATTCAATCGAGTTTCCATTAATTGAAATTCCTGAAAGTTGGAATCTAGGTGAAATCACGCATGAAATTTCTTCATTTATATCAGATTCTGAAACAGGTAAACTGAATTATGCTTTACAGGTACAACAAGAATTAAATCAATTATTAATCAAGGGCTTTAGTATCGATACAATGATCGATCGCATGAGTAAATTACTTGGCGTACCGATTATTTTATTTGATCCTTTCAAAGCGCCTGAAGCGTATAGCCGTCATTATAGACAAGGCAATGCTTTAATGACTGAACATATCAAATATTTCATGAACCACTACCAAGATGCACTCACATATGACAAGAACAATTTAGTCTTCGAAAATAGAGATCATGTCATTTTTAAAGTATTAGGTTACACTTATTTCCCATATTATTTAATGGTTTCTCAAGTTAATAAATTATCTTATCCATTTAGTTTATTAACCATCGAACAAGTTGTCAGTGTGTTGAGTTTTGCTTTGTACAAAAATACAAAGATTCAAGAAGCGGAAGAAAATGATATCAATCGATTTTTCGAATCATTAGTCAATAATCAAAATGATCAAACGCTTTCTATTAAAAAGCATTCTGAATTATTAAGACAGTACTATATTTATCCTTCTGATTATTATCAAATTATCATTTGTGGTATAGATGAAAAAAATAATTTAGAAAATAGCTACTATTTGAATGAACGTCATCACCTCACCTTCCTTTGGTTAAAGCATAAATTAACGGATATCGATTCTTATATTAGTGTTTATAAATTACCTAGTAATGATCGGTTTGCGGTATTATTACAAAATCGCCATGAATATTACTATGAATACCTTAAAAAAATCCAAAAAAGTTACAGTGAATATTTTGACGATAGCATTTCATTTGGTATCGGAAATGAAGTGACAGAATTTTCACAGTTGCCTTCTTCATTTTTCGAAGCTAACGAAGCCTTTGAAAATGAATTACCTAGCGGCACAAAAGCATTTATCTCACAATATCATTCCAAAGATATTCAAGAGCTACTACAATTGATTCCACAAGAAAAGTTATTACCATTCGTTAAACATACGCTTGGACCGTTGAGTTATCCAAAAACAAAGAAAGATGTGGAATTAAAACAAACGCTAAAAGTTTATATGGATAATCAGTGTGATATTACGAAAACAGCAGATAAAATATTTATTCACAGAAATACTGTAAAATATAGAATTAATAAATGTAGTAATATGATTGGTACTAATATTGAAGATCCTGTCCATTCATTAAATATACGTATCGCGTTATATGTATCAGAAATGATTCACTTTGATTAACGTTTCAACATAATGAAGACGAACTAGAAACTGACACGGTTTCAATATATTGTAACGCAAGCAGAGCATAACAGAAGCCACACAGGTTCAAAAAGCGTATGTTGTATCAATTAGGTAAAGTTACGCTTAGATAAAATGACACAGCCGCTTTAGCGCTTATAAAGCGATCAGAGACCCAAACGGGTCTCTTTTTTTATATAAAAAACGTCCAAGTTAAATAATTGGAAAACTAAACTCACACATAAGTGCAATTCTCTCAATAAATTAAAAAGCGGCTTTTTAACCTATTTGAAAACAAGATATGGAGTGATGGCTTGGCACGATCCCCTAAACAAACACGCCGTAAAAGCTTCATTTGTAACTTATCTACTTCATTATTTATATATTGACGCATCTTGTTTAAGTAAATTTTTCTATCTCTTCCAACGTAACTATTTTATTATTCATAATATAAAAAAGACAACAGATTCCGACCTATTTTATTTGCATATTATTTTCGTAAAAATAATTTTAAAAAAACATTAGTTTTTTAAACCGAATGGTTTGCTTTGCTAACTTAAAGTGATTAAAATTTATCGATGGGATGTTATAAAAAGGAGATGTATTTATAATGTCGGAGAATGTTATATCTAACAAAAAGAGAAATACCATTATATTAGTTATGCTCAGCAGTGCCTTTGTAGCAATGTTAAACCAAACATTACTTAACACGGCATTGCCAGCCATTATCACGGGATTAAAGATAACTGATACCACTGCTCAATGGTTAATAACAGGATTTATGTTAGTTAATGGTATTATGATTCCATTAACAGCCTTTCTAATGGATCGTTTCCACACGAGACCACTCTATATCTTTTCTATGAGTGCATTCCTAGTCGGTTCTATCATAGCAGCACTGTCGCCTACATTTGCATTACTTATGTTTGCACGTGTAATCCAAGCTATTGGTGCAGGTATACTATTACCACTCATGCAGTTCACTGTATTCACGCTATTTCCAGCTGAAAAACGTGGATTTGCAATGGGACTAACTGGTATCGTCGCTCAATCAGCACCCGCAATCGGTCCGACTTTAACTGGTTTCCTAATCGATACATTTAGTTGGAGAGCACCATTTATAGTAGTAGCGCTCATTGCTATCATTGCATTCATTGTAGGTGCAATTTTTGTGGAAAGTAACAACGAAACAAAACATACACAGTTGGATAAAACTTCTGTTGTGTATTCAACACTCGGTTTCGGTTTAATGCTTTACGGCTTTAGTAGTGCAGGAAATTTAGGATTTTCATCACCAATCGTGATTATCTCACTTATCGTAGGTATCCTAATTGTTGCAGTTTTCGTCACAAGACAAATTAGAATTGATAATCCACTATTAAATATGCGCGTATTTGCAAACCGTACATTTTCACTATCATCATTTGCTTCAATGGTGTTATTTATTGGTATTGTTGGTCCAGCGTTATTAATTCCAATCTATGTACAATCTGGACTCGGACTCTCTGCAATACTCTCAGGACTCGTTATTTTACCTGGCGCAGTAGTCAACGCCTTTATGTCGGTTTACACAGGTAAAATATATGATAAATATGGACTAAAAGTATTAGCCATCCCTGGTTTTATACTGTTAATTATTATGACGATACTCCATTGTTTCTTAACTTCAGAAACACCTTATTGGTACATTATTGTCATTTATGCGGTGCGTATGTTTGCTGTAGCACTCATTATTATGCCACTTAATACAATTGGCATTAATGCACTAGAAAGTAAGAATATTTCGCACGGCACTGCTATTATGAATTCTTTAAGAATTATTGCAGGCGCGATAGGTACTGCCATTATGATTACCATTATGGCGATTGTCCGTACTAATTATTCACCTAGCCCAGGTCAGACAAAAACTGATATTGCTCAACAAGCGACTGTACTAGGTGTTGATGCAGCATTTGCATTCACTACGATATTATTAATCATCGGCTTTATTTTAACGTTACTTATAAAAACAAAAAATAAAGCAGAAAATACACGTGAAATATAATATTAAAGGATTTATAACAAAATAATAAAAACGAAGGACGCAATCCATAGAAAAAGAAAATTTCAAAAATTGTATTCTTGTAAAAATAGAACCGACGAAAAGGACTAAGCATTGATTTAACAGTGTTTAGTCCTTTTTCAATTTGCTTGATTACATTTATAATTCAAAACTTTCTAAAAATCTTTCTAAGCGTGACTTAAACCCAAAATATAGAGCGACAACTACATATTCAAACTACTTGATATATTAATTTCTCTTTCCAATATTTATAAAAATAGTTATTCGTATAGTGAATAACTAGAAATAAACAATAAGTATTTGTTATAACTAAAAATCAATTTTACACTATAATTAATTATTAAATTAGGAGCGTATCGATTTGAAAAATAACAAATTCATTATATTCATCCTAACAATAGGTGTTTTTGGTATATTAAATACTGAGATGGGTTTTATCGGTTTAATACCCGAAATTGCTAGACAGTTTGATGTTACTACCTCTACTGCAGGTTGGTTAGTTTCAATATTTGCAATAGGTATTGCCATATCCGGCCCGATCATGCCATTGCTATTATCTAAAGTAGAACGCAAAAAAGTCATGATTATTGTATTAGTTATATTCGTTATCAGTAACTTAGTTTCTGTGTTTACAACGAGCTTTGCTGTTTTATTAATCGTAAGAATTATACCGGCGATTTTCCATCCCGTTTATATCTCACTCGCTTTTTCAGTAGCTTCTGATTCTGTTAAACCGGAAAACGCACCAAAAGCAGTAGCCCGTGTATTCATCGGCGTTTCAGCAGGTATGGTTGTAGGGGTGCCGATTGTTAACTTTTTAGCAACACAATTCAACCTACAAATTGCGCTATTATTCTTTGCTATTGTTAATATTGCTGTACTTGTTTTAACACTTATTTATGTTCCAAAAATGCCTGCTAAAGCATCAATCACTTATGGTACACAATTACGTGTTTTAAAACGTCCATTAACATGGATTTCCATACTAGTATCCACGCTTTTTAACGCTGCTGTATTTGGCGTTTATAGTTACTTTACAGACTTTTTAAATATCGTAACGCAAGCACCAGGTGATTTTGTTTCAATTATATTATTCCTTTATGGTGCATCCAATATAATCGGTAATATCATTGCTGGTAAATTACTTTCAAGTATACCTAAAAAAGCAATACTAGCATTACCTTTTGCACTTATCGTCATTTATCTTATTATGTTTGGTTTAGGTTCGTTCTTAATACCAATGATGATTATTTCGATTGCTTGGGGAACACTGGCCGGTATCTCTGCTAACGTTACCCAATACGTGGTTACTTCGTCCGCACCTGATGCGCCTGATTTGTCTAACGGTATCTATTTATCTGCTGTCAACTTTGGTACTACTGTAGGTACTTTTATAGGTGGTTTATTTATTACAGGATTAGGATCAAATTATGTATTAATAATTGGTATTTTAGCCAGTATAATCAATGTTATATTCATTATTATTAGAAACAAAAAAATAGATGCGAACCAGAAATCACAACTCACAAGCTGATTTCATATCTTCGCACCCATAAAGGTGACTTATTACGAAGTGTTCCGTAATATAGTCATCTTTTTCTTTATAGTTCAAATCATGATAATGTGCCTAAAAGTTAATTTAAGACACATAAAAAAAGACGAGCGGTGCCCGTCTTTTTTATGCGTTATTATAATTTGATAACGTTAGCTGCTTGAGGTCCGCGGTCGCCTTCAACGATTTCGAATTCAACAGCTTGTCCTTCTTCTAATGATTTGTAGCCGTCTTGGTTGATTGCTGAGAAGTGTACGAATACGTCGTTTCCACCTTCAACTTCGATAAAACCAAAACCTTTTTCTGAGTTAAACCATTTAACTGTACCGTTATTCATAATAAAAATCCTCCATGTGCTTTTGCACGAATATTTGTAATCTGTCTAAAAAATCAAAAGGAGTAAATTCAAAAGAATAAAACTACAAATCAATTTCACGAACTAAATTACTTAATTCCTATTATAACGAATACTCTAGCTTTTGTATACCCTTATTTGTAAATAGGTAAGTTTTGCACTTGTTTTTTTATTAAAACAATAAGTTGATAATGATATATTCACTTTCATAACCAAAAGAGGAATGACAAAATTGTTATATGAAATGCTTATTTTGTTACTTCAAATTATAGAAAAATAAGAAAATAAATTTTACATTATAATTAACCACTTTTTAGGAGGTAATAGATATGAATAAACCTTTAAAAACACTGATGAGTATTATTATTATAATTGTAATTATCTTTGTTGGCCTTTTTGTTTGGAAAGTTTACGCAGAGAAAAATTCAGATAATGCCAGTGTAGTAGATTTCGCAAAATTAAATCCACTGATTCAAAACGAGGATTATTATGTAAAAACGCAAAAACCATCTAAAGTTACGCATAGAAAAATGGACGATGGAGAAAGAATAACCACATATAATTATAAACAGAATGGATATAATACAAAAGGCAATAAACAATCAATGGATTTCAATTCTTTTGATGACAGACCATTAAAAACCAATCATTACTTGAAGTTAGAAGCTAAACTTGGCCACGTACAAAGTTATGAAGAAATCCCTAAACACGACGTGCCTAAAAAGGCACTTAATAAACTCCAGCAGTGATGTCACAAACCTTGCTGTATTCTAAATTTAAAAACAACTTATTGTTTTCTTTCCACTCAATCAGATTAACATCAATATTTTATGCATAAAATAACCCCCACGCTAATATTAATAGTGTGGGGTTATTTTTATGTTTCCATCTTTTATGTGTTCATTCTCTTAACAATTTCATGTTTAATAATCATCAATGCTTGGCTATACTTTGAACTTGTATTTTCCTGTGTGTTAATAATCAACACGTCTACTAATTCATCATTGCCCATTTGCGTTAATTCTTCACGAAATTGATCGATATTCTCCACCAATTTTTTGTGACCTGCTTGATGCTTATCGATAACATAATACTGATCAGCGCCAAGTCCGCCTTCTTCTATCATTTTAGAAATTTCGTCTGAGCGAATTTCATCTGTTCTGTCTATTTTAATCTCTTTATTATAAGCATTAACCATTGTTATACCCCCCGTCAATTGTTACATCACTTTTAATCTTTATTGGTCATTCTATACATTTATATTTTAGATGGCTCCAGTAAAATACAAACCTATCTCACCAAATATAAAAGTTACATATTACAATTTTACCCCAAATTTAAGATTTAAACGTTATGCTCACTAATTTAATTTTTTAATTTAAATATCAGTAATCAAAAAGAGCGGAATAGAAACACAAAGTTCAGATTTGATTGCTTACACCGCTCTTAAGTCATGAAGGCTAGAGGTCTAAAACGCTATTTAGACATCCAATTTATTCATCTTGTTTATCGAATTTTACATTAGGGTGTTTGTCATGGCTCAAGTTATTTTCGATAAAGTCATCGTCTAAAGGTAGATGTTCTTTCAGTAAATCTTTAGGCGTATTAGCCATCCATTGATTTAATGATACATCGGCAAAGTGATCGTCTTTAAACATTTCTAAGAAACGCAACGTTGTATCTCCCGTATTTTGGACATAATGGCCCATCGCAAATGGCACATAGCCTACATCTCCTGATTGATAATTAAACGTTCGCGCGTGGCTTTCAGCAGCAAAGACAGTCATTTTTGCTTCACCTTGGATATAGTACTGCCATTCTGAAGCATTAGGATGCCAGTGCATTTCTCTAATGCCACCTGGTTCTACTTCAACTAAAGCGCCAGGTACTGTAATTGCTGCGTTGACCCCTCTATTATCAATAAAATCTTGCTGTTGATAATGCTCAATATCTACATCATTGACTGAATGTCCACTAGCATTTAAAACGTATTGTTGCTGAGTCTTAGCATCGTAAATGAGCCAAAAAGCATCTCCCCCAGCTCCAGTCATATGCGGGAACACGACACCTAATGTGGCATTCACCGCCACCATAGCATCAATTGCGTTTCCACCTTGTTGCATAATTTTGTTTCCTGCTACCGTTGCTAAATTATTAGGCGATGCAACAGCTGCGTTTTTGGAAACAAATGGTTGCCCAATACGTGGATCAATCATATTATCCATATTCCTCATCCCCTTATAAAGAACCTATTTTATATCTATCCGTTTTAAAAATTTTCAAAACATTTTATTCTTTTATATTATCCCATTGAATTATATTTTCTAGTAATAAAGATAAAATAATACCGACTAATAAGCCGTTACTTAATATCGGACGAATAATACTTGGAATAGATGAAAACGTCTCTGGAGGTAATATCATAACTACAGTCCCAACGAACACTGGAATCGCTGCACGGTAAATATTAAGTGAGTTAAATTTTAATTTTTTAAAGAAATCAAATGAAGAATTAAGTAATTGTAAATATGCAACAAATAATACTGCACTACCTATACTCAACGGGATTGTTGAGAAAAATTCGCCTATAGGAGGGATCAAACCAATTAATAAAAAGATGATACTTCCAATAATAAATGGCAACTTAGTAATAATTTGTGTTTGTTTTAAAAACCCGATTGAGGATACAAATGATGCATAAGGCACAACACCTAAGAACCCGGCGATACCAGTAAAAAAACCACTAATTGTAATAGAATGGCGATATTGTTTACGTGTCGTTTCTTTCTCGTACATATCATCAGTACCTTTCAAAGCACCAAATGTATTTGCTAAGTTCAACAAACCTGTTATCACCGCAGTCGTAATAATGCCCAAATTAAACGTAGGATGACCTAAAGGGAACCATGTAAAGCTAAATGATGCACTACCCATGTTTTTATTTGTACCAAAAATAAGTACAAAGGCAATCCAGCCTATTATAATACCTATTAAAAGGCCATAACTACGAATGTTTGCTGAAGCTTTAATATTAAAAATAATTACGATAATCGCGATAATAAATGAAAGTAACGCAATAGGTAAATCAATTTTAGAAGTTTGGTTCCCAAACGGGAGTCCAAGCATACCTTTCAAAAAGATATTAATTAATGTAAATCCAAAAAGTAACATAAACGTTCCCATGACCCCAGAATTAAACCATTTTGCAATCATCGGGCCAAGGCCAGTTAATCCAATGAGCATGGTAATAATTGAAGAAATAAAAATGCCCACAGCTAAACTACCGCCCAATTCTTGTAATGATATACCTTGAGCAGCAGATGTGGTTACTAGCGTTAAAATAATCCCCCACCATAGACCGGATTGGCCTTCCATAATTGCTCTGCGATGTCCAAAAAATGCTTGAAACAAACAAGCAATCCCAGTAATCACAAATGAATATTGTAATGTAGCGACTACTTTATCTTGGCTTAAATGGAATGCTTCTCCAATCGTTAGAGGTATGATTACAATGTTTGCAAAGATGAAGAAAAACCATTGCAATCCCCCTAGCCAATTTGTTTTATCTTTCAGATTTTTATCCATCCCAATCTCCCCCTTTGATTTAGATATTGACGTATTACAATTTTTCAAAACATGACTAGTTTGCTTTAATAAACAAATGTAATAAAAATGATAGTAATCAAACTAACGTCTTATTTCGAAAATTAAATGTCAATCTCACGCATCTAAAATGATAAATCAGGTTAAAAGAAAGCATGATATCGCACCTTTAATATTTATTTACTTTCCACAAAAATATAAGTCTGAGACATCCATGGTATGCTCCCTTTAAAGTAGTCACTGAAAAGTGAAACCTATAAAGGTAAAAAGAATTTTATCTTTAAAAATTATGAACACGCAGTAATTGAATTAACTAATCATATCTATTTTTATAATACTAATCGAATAACATTAAAAATGGCCGAATCCATAGCTTAGCTATGAATGCGACCGTTAAGTTATTTTAATTATTTAGTTGTCCGAGCTTGACTGTGTACAGTTTATCATTTGTCCTAGCCCCAAGTTTGCCATTGTTAGAATGTTAATAACTACAATCTCTTTTTGACATCAATTCCTATCAGTATGTTTCCAATTAAACCTACAACGCCTACTATGCTTGAGGTTAATAAATCTTGGTTACCCGTGTAAAAGGTTACTAAAAACATAATTCATCCCGTCATGATACTGATTCATATAGATGATAATTTCATGTTAGACCTCCACATTGCGTTATATTAATAAAGTATCATTCCTATAACAAAATGAACGCGAAATCTGTAGGCTAATGATTAAGTTTTCTAAAAATCGAATAGATACCAATGATAACTAACCCTAGCGAGATCAGTAAAATATGTATGACATAACTTATTATGGAAAATCCTTGAATACCAAATACGCTAAAAATAATTTTTTGTAATAAGACTAAAGTTAATAAATATATGATTACTTTATTTCCCGTAAAATAATATCCCATCTCGTCACCCCTCATTTATTTTTAGCTTAATATATTTCCAATGATAAATAATATAATTGAAATAATTAATGAGAGCAACCACAGTGGTGAACTTACTAAGTCTTTATACGCTTGGTCTGGTGCGTTACGCATTTTCAATCTAATGTACTGAACTAACAAATACAAAGCTTCCACAAAATTCACAATTAAAACGATAATCCATAGTACTAAACCCATGATGTACCCCCCTGCGTGTCATTTAATTCAACCCACATGTTACCATAATATTTTTTAAAAACAAATATGTTATAAATATTAATTTAAATATTTATTATCATTGAACACTATCTATGTTATTTTAAAATGAATGCTAAATGTTTTAAACTTTATAAATATTTCACCTTAATTTAATGGTATTGGAGGATTAATATGGACCCATTGCTACTCGTACTTTTCGGTATTGTTTTCGTTTATGTATCAGCTTCAAATTCAACTATACTATTACAAAATAAGCTGATTAAAAAGTCGAGAACTGAAGACGCAGCACCTATGAATGGTAAACAATTTCGCTTTATGTGGTGTTTATATGCCATCATGGCTATAGGGTTTTATATATTATTAGTGAAGATGTCTATTTTCTAATTTGTAAGTAAAATTGAGTGTATAGTTATTTGCACGTTAATGAGTAAAGATATTTAGTGGCAGATTTACTTTTATTTATATTTATACTAAGTTAATGTTTGATGCTTTACCTTTTAAATAAAGCAGGATTTTTCTATCTGAGCAAACTATTTTCTCAATACAATATATCCGGAAAAATACTTTTTCTAGCGCTTTATATTTTTGAAAATACTTCATTCGTATTTAGCTATCCCCTAAATTTTAAATATTTATGACCTGCTCAAGTTGGTTTTTATGGAAGTGGTTCATTCTATTTCTATCACTAAAATCAGTTAGTTTTACAGAAAGAAAAATGGAGTACAAACCCATTTATCAAAAACGGAATATTTTTCTCATTTAAAGACAGTATAATAATGAAATCGCTTATCTCTCAGGCGTCAAATTGACGTAGAGATGAGGTGCTATGCTGATGAACATCTTTGTTCATATCATTATCACAACAATTAGCGGTTGTATCGTTTCATATTTTACGCATTGGGTGTGCAATCACAACAAGAAGGAAAAACAGGTGGCTTTATCAGTCAACACCTAAAAACCCCTCACTATCGCACCGCGTGATGGGGCTGGTGAACGCAAAATGGTATAGCATTCCATCATCATATCTCTTTTTTACAACTATACCATCTCGTTTTTTGACGTTTACTTCTCTATGTTAACGATACAAATCACTTTAAGATATTATTCACAATAAATAATGACTGTATTTCCTCTTGTCAGACACCTATTAAAATAGCGATTTAATAACAAAAATTAAAAACCCCTAGTCCAATGATTTGGTCAAAAATTCGAAAGCTATTCATGATACCTTCAAAAATAATAGTACTATGCTAAATCTTTACATTTTGTTATGGTTTAAGGTAATTAGTTTTAGGTTTAAACTGTGCACAATAATTTGGTAAAACAGAGTATAATATAATAAAAATAACAAGCAATAGCAAAGGAGTTCACATATGAAATTTATAAACTTTACTGCGATGACAGAAAAAGGCTTAAATAAAAAAGTAAATGAATTTTTAGAAGAAAACCCTTATATCGAAATTCTCAAATTTGATTATCAAATAGGTTACAGTGGTTATGGCGTAGGTATACTTTATAATAAAGTTAAAACGCAATCTTGAAATTAAAAGATTGATTAGTCATGGCGATCCATTCAAACATTTATTTAGAGGGGAAACAATGAATAAAGCGATATACTTACACCACACAGTCAACATTGTACTTATGATGACGCTAATCGCTTTGAATTTTTTAGATATTGGCGGTCTAACTACTTCGATCATATAAACCGTTGTATTTTTCAGTAATGCTATGCTTTCATTCAGAACTAATAGTAAAAAAGTAAGAGAAGATGGTCTGTCGATAGAAGATACACATAAATAATCCTACTTGGTAAGCAAGCCTTAATAAACTATGCCTTTGTTATAGTTTTGGTACCGCGTTTAGCTGTAAAATCAAATTTAATTAGCGAAAAGGTGACAGCCTATGAATTATAAAAAACACCTTCCTGGAAAATGGAAAATTGTTGCTACTTCATTTAGCATGTGGAAATCGGATAAAAATAAAAATCCTACCATTACTTATTCATTACATAAGGATGTTCCACTCATTTTTAATGATTTAGTAGAATATAAGAAAAATCATAAATTGAAAAGTATTACTGGCTATGACAAACTTCGTAATGAGTCATTTATTTGGAGAGGCAAAGGATGGTTAAAACCATTTACTAGTAAGTGGAAGGTGTTATATTTAGATTCAGACCTATTAATTATGAAATTTAGCGCCACTCTTATCACACCCTCTGGCATGGATATTTTAGTTAGAAATACAAAGGATATCTCCTATTACAAAGAACGAATAAATGGCCATCCAAAATTATTTAACTTAAACACTGTAGAAACACAAAATCTACATTGGCTTTACTAAACCTACCTTTAATTTCGTTCATGCTCCTGATCTATAATATGAGCGTTACAAAAAGAATTTAAATCGTTCTGAACTAGCAAACCTATTCTGTTACTGAAAAATGGTAGCATTCTATCAATCAAATGGCATATCTTGTAGTAATTTGTGCTATATGCTGAAGCGAAATATTTCAAGAATAAATTACATAAAACGACATAATAATCACTTTCATAAAGGAGTCTTAAATTAGAAACGATCATAGCTATATTAATAAAAGCAATTGATTTCATATTGAGCGTCATCCCAGAAAGTTTATTATATATTGGCAAGCTATTTAAACGTAAGGAAAAAGGTAAGTATAAAGCACAATAAATCAAATAACAAACCACTTTGAATTTCTGCGTACACACGCCTTATTTCAAAGTAGTTTATTAAAAAGCGACAAGGAGCATTGGTATGAAAGACGATAAATTGAGAACAAGCAACTCAAATATTAAAGCAATTTTCCTCACTATCTTACCTATGCATATATTTTTTATCGCACTATCAATTTATAATATATTAACCAAAGATAGTATACTTGCATTATCTTTATCTATATTCAGTTTAATGATTTTTACATCTATGTTAACACTATTTTTAAATACATATATGATTTCTAAAACCAAAAACAATTCAAGGTGAGACCGTGTCATTAAATAAAAACTAAATTGATGATACATAAAGGATATTTACTATGCGTTTACCAGTCGCTATTGTTTTAGGGGTTATTTTTATAATGGGTTATGTTTATTTTTGGACATTCGTATTTCTTTGGGAAAATAAAAAATAAGTAAAGCCCAACGGCCTTAGACCTATGACTAAGAAAACATTTTATATCGCTTTCATTGGTAATGGGTTTATCGCTCCTGCTTTCATTGGTATTGCAATATACTCAAGTTATTTTAAATAGCCAATTAACGTGTCTATAATCGAACACATTGTACGAAATGGCCATAAAAATATAAAGAGGTTCTAAAATTGGATATACTTATTGGTTTAGTGATTAAAACAATAGATATAGTTGTAGCTATAGCAAGTTTTTTTGAATGGAAAATATCAAGGTTATTAAGTAACCTTTTAAAACGTAAAAGTAAAATTGAAAATAAGAAGAACAAATAGTAGTCATAACTACGCACTTCAGTACACATACACGCTACTTTAAATTTTACTATACATCGTAGACTTAATTTTAAGAGCATATTGCATAAAGAAAAAGAAAGGAAAAGTTTAAATGAATAAAGCAATGATTGTGCATCACACACTCAACATTCTCCTAATGATTATCTTAATAATAGTAAATTTCTTTAATACTTTGAATTTACCAGTATCAATAACGCTAGCCACTTTAATTCTAGTAAATGCTATTTTATTAATTAGAGCAAACAGTAAACAAGTTAAGAATAATGGCATTACTATAGATGACTATAAAAAGAAATAATATAACTTTTTTGGGAGCAGATTATGAAATTCGGCAATTCATTATAAATATGATTATAATGATCTACTTATGGCTATCCCATTATTAGTAGTGTCTATTTTTGTGCCGGTTATATTTGTGATACTTCTTATACGTATTATTTGCGGATTCGAAAAGAATAAATAAGAGCATTTTACGAAATCTGGTAATCAAAAAATTGTACCCATCCTCTTTGATAAAGAACCACACAAAAACAACCCCTTAAGCCTATGCCTAAGGGGTTTTATCATTCTATACTATTATTCCCACTCGATGAAGTAGTGATTTTTCACAGCTTTGTAATACTTGTAAACAGTTGATAAATCAGTGTTTTATTGTATTCATCATTTGCACTAATTAATAACATTTTAATATTTACGTATTCAATTACGTATTCATTCCCGTATGCGTGAGATCCTTATTAAAAAGTATTAACAGATGATGTACGACCACCAATATTAGTTGCACTTTTTATTCTAGTCACATGGGGGTTATTAAATACAGAATCATACGCCTTTGTTACGATTAATATATTACGAGCTGATTCATTTTCGTCAATTTTTGTAATAATCCTTTTACTATTCTAACGATTTTTTCATTATCTTTATGCTATTTATCATTTATTTCATCATTAAATTTTTCAAGTTTATCCTCAAAATTATGTTCCTTTAAAAATTTATAATAGCGTTTTTTATCATTGCTTTCTGAACATTCTCCAACCTTAGGATCAAATTGATGTTTGCATAGATAAACTTTTTCTATTGTATTTTTATTATCTTCAAATATCTTTTCTATGTATGGTTTGTCCACATCAGATAATGAAAACCCCCAAAAATATATTTCAGTAACATTTTTATAATTTACTAAACCTTCATCTATTATTTTATCCACTGGTTTTTCAAAAATTTTTGAAGCATCATTTATAATGTCATCTATACTGCTTTTAAAGTTTGAGGAAGGACTATTATCTTCTTCTATTTTTTTCATACCAAATATGTAAGGTCTACTTGAAGATTGGCTTATATGTATTTGATTTATATTCTTTTTATTTATATTATATTTTTTTTGAAGCACCCTAGTATAGTTGAATGATAAATAACAATTTTCATTATTAATTTTCTTTGACTTTCCATTAATATTCAATTCGATATTAGATACCCATTTATTAAATTGTTTGTTGATATCATCAATGATTTTATTATTATTATTTAATATATTTCTATTATTATTTTGATCCAACAATTTTTTTAAATCATCAGTATAATTACTACTATTATTTGCGAAATCAACATACCTTAAAAGTTCTTCAAAATCACTCCATTCATTTGATGTATTATATGGGTTATGTTCATTATATTTTTTTTCAGCTTCGTTAATGGTTTCAAATAATTTCAAATCATTTTTTGCTACTTCATTCTTAAAACTTTGAAAACTCGTTTTTAAATCATGCTTTATATCAAAACCATTACCAATTACGAATAGCCTTGTCATATTTTTCACCATCACTTTTTTTGTTTTTAATTATGTATGTATATTGTAGTAAAAACAATAGTTACTTTATTCCGAATCATTCTCTGACATTTACTCTATGCTACATTAAGAAACTAATTAATTTATACTCTATTGTTAATACGTTTCTGTACCTTGATGAAATAATAACTTCCAATCATCTTCATAGTATTTCCAAATAGAACTTCGATTGGTAAGAGTGTTATTTGTTGTGTTAAGCAAAGTATATGTACATAATATACAATCTTCGGACAATATATATTCTTCAAAATTACTGATTTTATAATTATCATTATCTAGTTGAGTTTGCTTTATATCAGTTTTATAATAAACTTTTCCCGATTTCCCAAACTCTTTAAAATTTGGATGCAAAATATCTAGAATTTTATTTTTAGATCTATTTTCACTTTTCAAATGAAACCGTTCATATTCAATCATTTTACATCACCCTATTCAGAGATATTTTATGTTTTTTAATACACTAAACATTCTACTCGTTATTAAACCAATTTTCATGTCTGACATTCCCCCTGTGCTGCATCGAGAAATGAATAAACTTATAGTTGTTCGCTTGGCGTTCAATACCTATTCATGCATTTCGATCTTATTCTAAATTTTTAGAGAACCCTAATGATTTATTTTCAAACCCATTACTTTTATAAAAACTATGCGCATTATCTCTTTCTTCTCTATCACCACTATTTAAAGTAATTGCTTCACATCCTAATTGAGTTGCTAAAATTTCTGACTCTTTTAATAAAAGTGTTCCATAACCTTTTTCTCTATAATTAGAATTTATAACAAATGCTAGTAAACGTATATACTCACCATTCTTTTCATAGAACATCATTTTGCACATACCACTCAACCCGATTATCACATCATTTTTTATTAAAAGTAGCAAATAATAATCTTCATGACTGTATATCTTTTTCAAACGATTAACTAAATCCTCTGTTATTGTTGGATAACCTAAATCTTCATATAAAACTAGCAATTCTTTAATTTTGATTAAATCTTGTTCTTCAAATAACCTTGCTTCTATTGTCATAATATAACCTACTTATTTATAAAATTTCATATGTGGCTTTTCTTCTTTATAATAATTTAACCTATCTTGTAATGTACCTGTATGTAATTCTAATTTGTGGCCGTCTGGATCAGTAAAGTATATTGATTGTTTATCTCTTATATCTCTATTACGTCCTTCTAATATGTTCACATCATTATCTTTTAACCACTGGTACCATTCACCAAATTCACTTTCATCAATTGTAAAAGCCATATGCGTATACGAGTATTGAATTTCATTTCTAGGTATATCCTTTTCTTCATTAAGCGCTAACCATAGACCACCCAATGTGAAATAAGCTGACTTATCACTTTCTACTAAAATTTTTGCTTTTAAAATGTCTTTATAAAAATTAATAGATTTACTGATATCTGACACTGAATAGGTCACATGATTTATAGATTGAATCATAAAAAAATCCTTTCATATTATATAATCACTTCAATTTTTTCTCCATACGATAATTTGTAGTTTCGAAACCCATTTTATTATATAAAGATACAGCTCGCTTATTGTGCCCAAATACATGTAAACCAATACTTTCTACATCTTTATTTTTACAGTATTCTTCTATACATTCCATCGTTTTTGTACCAAAACCCTGTCCTCTATATGTATCTTTAATTTTAATATCATAAATAAAACATTTCTTTTGTTCTTTAACATCAAATATATGTAACCATAGGTGACCTATATACATATTATTATAAAGCACAGATAGTAAATATTGATTACTTGTATTTAAACCTTCTGGAAGTAACTTTTCAAATTCTGTACGAGCTCTTTCAATTGATTCCTCTTCCTCCCAATCGCCACTTTTAACGTGTTCTGCTGCATATTCAATTATACTATCCTCATAATAGGATTCGAAAACTTGTTTCTTCATTTTTTCAAGTGTTATCATCATTACATTTCTCCCCTTAAAAATTACATATGATTTCACAGAATATTCTATTATTTCAAAACAAAAATACCATGTCTAAATATCATTCACAATCTATCTTTAAATATCTAAATTGAAATCTTTGAGAGTTAATTGATCTATAGGTTTTAAATTAAACAAATTTGAATAGAATAACCAAATTAGACCTAAAAAAATAAAAAATACCCCTGTTAAACTAATTAGTGAAATAGGATTTATAAACTCTAACAACACTCCTCCTATAAAACTTCCTAATGGTAGACCAATGACACTAACACTACTTGTTATAGAAGTTATTCTTCCTAATAAATATTCTGGAATAATCACCTGACTAACAGATAAAAAAAGTATATTGGCAAGTCCAACGGATAACCAACTAATTCCAAATAAAATAATAAATACATTCACATTAGCTACAAACCCTAACAAAAGAAGTACTCCTGATACAATAAAAGTTAACACCATTATTTTACCAAACGGAAACTTTTTAACGTAATTAACAAATAATGTTGATAATATCATACCTAATGATATTGCTGATAAAAACAAACCATAATATATTGGTTGATTAAAATAATGTGATAATACAGGCAAAGCAGTATATACCATTCCTATACCCAAATTAACAGTAAATGCACCAATTAAAAAAACCCACAATAGCGAATGCATGACAATTTTAATCCCCTCTAATAGTGAACGTCTATATTTCTTTATGTTCAATTGACTTGATACTTTATTATTTGTCACTAACTTTATCGTTGAATATATAAGTCCTGCAATTATAAAAATTATAGTATTCATCATATATAACGAATAAATACTAATCAATGATATAAGTACTGTTATAACAGTATTGAGAACTAAGTCCATACTTTGATTAGAAAAAGCCATAACAGAATTGCCAGTAACTATCTTTTCTTTTGGTAATAATATTGGTACTAACTTATTACTGATTGGATAAGAAATTTCTCCAATTAAAGCAGCTAAAACAACTAACACAATGATTAACATAACATTTTCATATTTAAATATCAGAGATAATGCGATAACGCCAACTAATACTGCCTGTATTAACTGTGAATAAACAAGCATCTTTTTAACATTAAAGTTATCAATAATAGGACCATAAAACATTTGCATACATTTTGGAATCAGTATTAAACTGCTTAACATTCCAGTTAAAAATGAGCTTTTAGTTAAATCATAAACTAACCACATTGTCGTAATAAAATAAACACTGTCTGCTGTGTTAGTCAAAAGACGGCCAAATATTAAACGCATAAAATATCTTTCATTTAAGATTTCTTTCATTATTCATCATCCTTACGATTAAATATTTTATCGCTAATCTCAAAACCAACAATGTTTATATAATGATATTGCTTTTTTGTACCCCCTCCTTGCGCATCGATTTCTGCTATCAGACTTTCAATTTTTTTATTAAATTCTTCAAATTGATTATTACTCCAGCTCACTTGAACAGTTTTAGATATAATTTGATCATCACTATATATCAATCCATAATCATTCATAACATCTATTGTTCTTTGTATTTGTGAAGTAATCATCCTTTTAGTAGAACTAGACACTTCATCTTGATAGCTATTCAATAAAGTAGGATTAACCTTAAAACCTTTATGTGTAGCTACATAATATTTAAATACATTACTTCCTTTTACTTCACTTCTACTAATTTTCACCATATTATATTTTTCTAATTCTTTGAGGTGGTAGAAAATTTTGGCTTTTGGTATGTCTAACTTTTTTCCAATTTCAGTAGCTGTCATTTCTTTTTCAATGAGTAACATTGAAATTTCCATACGTAATTTATCTGATATACATTTCAACTCTTCAAATGTATTAATCTCATATCTTTTATATCCCATATAAAAACCTCCATTAATCAGGGTTAATTTATTTTAACCGATAAATTAAATTAAATCAATGTATCTAATTTTGCACATAAAAATAACCACTCCGAAGAGTGGTTAAATAGACAGACTATTAATCAAAATAATTATATTATCTTTTTCATGCTAAGTATAACTATTTTGAAGTTACTCCTTCAATCTCATCCATATATTTAATATTAGTATCCATATTAATTCCTCCTAATTTTCTACACCAAAAATTTCATTGAATGTAAAATCAATTAACTCTTTAATCTTTTCATCATTTTCTTTAGCGACTTTTATAATTGGCCATTCATAAAAGTTTAAAAATAGTAGCAATTTCATTTTATCATGTTTTATTATATCTTCAATATATTTCTCTACTAATTTCAAGCTTTCATTATCAAATAACAATATAGATTTAGCCATTTTACAGTCTAAATAATCATCTAAAAAAGAATGATGCTTAAGCTCATCCATATAATCTTCATTATTGTAATATTTATTCAAACAATAATTAATAACTGCAAACCCTTTATTTTTCTCATTAACTTTATCATTTTCTATGCTCTTTAAATATACATTGGGTATAGCTTCTTTATTATTTTCTAACCTTTTAACTAAAATACTGTTTAATTGACCAAACAATTCATCTGCATCACTTCTATACTTAGTAAAATAATATTCATATGTAACTTCAAGTACAAAGCTATAACTTATATCAATGCATTTATAAATATATTCTTCATTTAATTGAATAACATTGTTTTTATCGACATCTATTATGCTATTGTCTTTTAATAACTTATTATGTTTACTTAAAATTTTCCCATCATTATGAATAAAACAATTTCTAATTTCAAACATATCTGCAATAAACTTTATATTATCTTTAAAATTTTTACCTTTTTCTAAACTTTTCTTTAACTTTAAAGTTTTCAATATTTCTTCATTCCATTTAGTAAAATCACCATAAAACATATGTTTAACTTTCTTTTCTATCGCTAAATCTTGTAATTCATCTTTTGAGGAAAATTCTTTAATATATTCATATTTAATATCCACTTCATCTAAACTATTTGATTTATCCACTTTTTTATAAAAATTATAGACAAGACTGTTAAAAGATTTTTCTATAGCTGCACATATATGATATAAAAATGATTTGAATTTAAAATTGTTATTTGGTTTGTTAGATTTATTTGATGATGTATATACTAACCTATGAAAGTCTCTATGATTAAATTTAAATTCTATTTTTCCATCATTATTTAATTCTACTAATGCATTAGAATGAATATCATTTAACAATTCATTATTATTTATTAAATATTTTGTTATATTTTCGATTTTTTCTTTTTCTTTTAAAGAAAATTTTTGTTCTAAGTCATTTTCGTCAATGAATTTATTTATTTTGTCTTTTCTTATATAATTAATCTTATCGATAATATCCATTTGTTCTGGGTCATTAATCTCATCAACGATCTTTTTTAAAGAGTCATCAATCATAAACATTTCGTAATCAAAATCTTTTAGTATCTCCATCTATAGTAACCTCATAATCATTGTAATCTAGTATATATTACCATAAATTACTTGATTTCTATATTTTAATACTTATCTTATCCAACAATCTATTCAACATTTGCTTAGCTCTTATTTCTTTGACACCAAATATATGTCCTGCCTTTTCAAAGCTCACACCATTACATATTAGTAAAAATAAATTGTGTTCTTTTTCAGTTGCTACACTCTCTACAACGGATTCTAATTCATTATAAAATATACTTTCTTCAACATTATTATCTATATCATGAGTTTCTGCTTGATCGTTCACATTAAAGAAATCATCTATATCAATATCTTCATTATATGCATCATTATTATTTATTGTTTTGTGGTAGTTCAATATGAACTCTTTTACAGTAGATTTATCATACCTCATACATATTCTACTGCCTTTGCAACACGTTTTAATATAACTTTTCTCGCATGTCTTAGAGTTAGTTCACTCACGCCTAATACATCTGCAATTACATTATCTGTGTACTTCTTATCATTCCACCACGACAATTTGATTAACTGCTGCACTTTTATATCACAATTGTTATATACCTCTGTAATGCCCTTTACAATCGATTCTAGGTTCATATATTGAAGTTCATCCATATCACTAGGTTTATTCTTATAAGTATCTACCATGCTATGATAATTGCGCATGTTTCGTTCTAAAATAGGATAATCTACATCAGTCATATTACTAACTCCTCACGTTCTTGATTTAATGATGCTTTCGTTTCGACTAAAAAGTTTTGATATATTACTTCACTCTCTTTTTGACGCTGTTTATTGCGTTCTAAACGCTTGTGATGATGTATCTTATATAAATCTTCCTGTAGCTTATCTATCGTGTTATGTGGCTTGTCACTACCATTAGATTTAAAGTATCTCATTACTTCTTTTTGTTCTCTGGGTGTATAGCTATGAATGATTTTTTTCAATAAATTGAGTTTCTTAGTACTATTACGTTTAAAACGATTAAGCTCATCTTTTTGTTGTATTATCCATAGCACTAATTTCTCTAGAGGGTATGACACAGTTATTACGCCCTCAACCTCGTCACAAGACATATGACTCATGTTCAAATGATACATCGCATCAATCTGTTCTTGTATAGTGCGAATTTTACTGTTAATCATCATCGGTGAGTATTGTGTTAGGAGTTCGTACTCTGTAATTTTAGGTTCTTCGTAATACCATAGAATATTTTTACTTCTCTTTAAAACCATAATAGACCTCCAGACTTTGTGAAAGTTTTCATTTTGGGAATTTGGTCACAGAAAGGTGCGACTCGTTGTTCGCCGTTCCCAGAGTGACGGGGGTTTTCTTTCTCCCCTAAAAATATTTTCGAATTTATTTTCAAGAAACTTTCTAAAATTATTATTTATATTTTTCAATCCAAAAAGTATCTGCGTTTGTTTTGCTGCATCCGTTGTAATATTCACTGACTATTAACTCTTTGGCATGTATTATTTTGAAACTTATTCTTGTATAAATATATTTATATTAGCACTCTATAACTCTCCATATTAGATGGTTTTTTACGTCCTTCATACTCATTATGATTCACGCTATCAAACCTTTTGTATATGCTCTATAACGCTCTCTAAATGCCTACAATACGATTGTATATAAACAAAGTATTGATACTTATACATAACACATTACATCTAGTTATTGGTTAACATATTATTGTTACTTATCATGATGATCTAATAATATTAATTTATATTTATTTACTTTTTGTTTTCCAAATTAAAAAATAGTTTTCGATTTCACTTTTGTTTTTTAAATTTAATTCACAAAGTTTTGTAATTGGAATCTCATTTACTTTTATAATTTAATGATTGAACTTCACAATTGAAATAATTCAACAACAGAAAACATTTATCTTCAACTGAAAGTTTTATCTTCTGAACTCAATCAACAAACAAACTTAACAGAAGAACATCAACAAATGAATTAACTTAAACAATTTATCTTAATCGATTGAACATTCTTAATTCGAAATCAAATAACAATAACAATTTGTTTCTTCTCTTTGAATGTTGATGAACAATCACAATGGAACTTCTAGATGAACTATCTCATTAGTTGGATCTAATACTCACACTTAAAGCAGCAACCTTATAAGCTGTATGCTTAATAGCCTGACCTTTAACATAGGTAGCTTAATCACTGTGTTCTTAATTGTGCAGTCTCTTTATAACTATACCTTTAATATATTGATACGCCTTAAATACATCTGCCACTTCTAACATAGCCTTACTTTCATCTAGCCTATCTGGTTACTTATAAGAAAAGACCACCACCAATTAAATAGTGATGGCCTTCGTCAACGTGCACAAGATTACACAGAACTAGAACCTAATGAAAATAATAAGGAGTAATATACCCAATGGCTAATTTAGACTTTAATATTGAGCGCTCAGTATTAAAGATTTAAAATATCTTCAATATCTATATTATAACATGAACGCTGTCATAAAGCTACTTCTCACTACTTAGTATTAATAGAAATCGCACGAATATTATTTACTTTTTCAATATGGTTATTGTGAATCGTTAAAGCATCTGAGTAGACTTGTACACTTTTAATCTTATTCTGCTGTACCAACTTCACAAATTCTTTCAATATAGGTCTTTCATCAACAGTTATTGCTAGGCCTAATACACCTTTGTTATTCAAAACAATGAGGTTCTCTCTTGAGATGGATGCGAGTATATTTCCCTGCATATTGTTATTCATCATCACGCACAATTTATCATTATCCTTAACATCATCCAAAGCACCTTTGCCTATCTCAACGGATTTGAAACTTTGATGTGTCGTGTCTGCACCTTTTGTATCACTCATTTCAGCCGATGCACCTTCAGCCAGCGCCTTAAATGTAATACGATTTTTAGCGTTATTATATTTAATATTATGATCTGATTGTTTAATTGTTCTAAGCATAAGCGACCTCCTTACCACTGTTTATGACCATAGTAATATTTTTGGAAATCATCACGAGAAACAGCTCCTAATTTCTTCTCTAGTTTCCACGCATAACCTCTAGGCGTTGTATCGTGTTTATCTTTATCCAAATTAACTTCATGGTCGAAAATTTGTCCTTTATAATGATTGTAAGTTGCGTTAGGCGCTAGTTTTTCTTGTTTAACGTATTGTTCACGAGAAACACGTCGACCTGCCTCATTTTTGTTTTCGACCATTTTACGGTAAATATCTGCCACTTCATTTAGCTTATTATTCATTTCTTCCGCTAATTTTTGATGTGCAGCCTTAAATTCTGACATTTCTTCGTTGTATGCCTTATAGAACTCTTTAAATTCTTCATCAGTCACTTTGAAATTTTCTTCATTAAGTTTATCATCTAATTCAACTAACTCATTCTCTAAATCTGACTGTTGTCTCTTCAATTTAGTAGCTTCAGCATAATCGTCATTTTTACGATGATATTCTATTTTATGACTGATATCTTTAATACGTTCCGTTAATTGATTATATTCTTGCTTGAGTTTTTTAGATCTAACGCCCTTATCATAAATTCCATTATCAAAGATATTGATTGTATTGTCTTGTACTGTTTTTGCCATAATTAAATGCCTTCTTTCGATTTTGATTTATAATTCGTTTTATTTCGTTAAAGTCTTTCTCTTTTCTAGCATATTTCCTTATCAAAGCACTAATATACCTATTCGATACATTGTTCACATGGGTAGGTAAACGAGCTAGAATCTGATGTGCTATACGTTTATGATTCATAGAGAACACTCCTTAACTTATTTTCTGCGTATTGCCTTTAATGTGGTGTGTTGGCATTACATTATGACTATTTCTATCAATTTCTAACATATGGTTACCTTTTCTATATTTCTGCCAATACTTTTCATCTACAGTGAGTTTACTAATTTCTTTTAGTAAATAGTTAATCGCTATATCATCACCACGTACAAAGATAGTCATGTTACCTACACTTGTATAATTTAGTTTTAATGTACAGCCTCTTAACCACATAAACGTAAGTTCATTGTTTAACCTAGCTTGTAGTGTTGCCTGACCTAGACTAGATAAACACCAATCACATGTTATAAAGTCTATTTCTAAATATTGGTACTTGCCCTGTGTTTTATAGATGTGACAAATAGGTTTGTTATCATTTTCTAAATTCTTAATATCTTTAACGTTGAGATACTGCTTATTCAACTCGAATGAATCAGTTGGTATTGAATGCATTAGCATAGTTTATGAGTCCTCCTATTTTGAAATATGTTTAATAAGTTAATTCTATAATCACATGATTTACATTATTTTTAGTTACTACTGTTCCATATCTGTTGCCACTATTGTATAGGTATCTCATTTTCTTGATCTCCTTTTGTCCGTTTCTTAACTCAGTTTGTGCACAAAAACGCCACTTCGTGCACAACATGCACAGTTCGTACTCACACTTAACCACTACTCTCACAAGGGTTATGATGCTTTACTGTGCACGAGTGCGCCAAATTCCAGAAAAAACTTCTTATATATTAATGTCCTACTTCTTTTAGTTATTTGTATATTAACTTCTTTAAAATTGAAAATTCATGCACAGTTAGGGCTATAAACACTGTATTACCAACGGTTTGAAGGTGTGCACGAGTTAAAATATTCCATGCACAGTAACTTGTATAATTGTGATTAAATACCTTATAAACACTGTCATATCAATACATTTTCAACTGTGCACGAATTTTTATTTATTTTTGCTATTTCATGCACAGTTTCATGCACACCTTGTTTATACCACTTTTAATTTTGTGTTCACATATGAAATTTTTTGTTCTCCATGTGGTAAAAGTGTAGGTTCGAAATAACCCACCTTTACTTGTAAATCATTAACTGAATAATATCTAGGTCTTTCAACCTTCCAAGATTTATCAAGATAACGTTCAAAGCTTTTATAAAATTTCCTTTCCGAAAGTAGACGATAACCACTATATTCACAAAAAACTTTATACCTATAATAGACAACTGTTTTAGGCACTTTATCAATTCTCCATTTATCAAACTCTGTTACTTTAAAATCATATACTGGATCATTGTCTTGAATATACTCTTCTAATAATTCAGCAGATACTCTAGGCACTATAAACTTATTGAAATTTAAATTTATAGCTTTGTTAAGTACATATTCGAGTACTTTTTTATCAGCAAGGTATTTGTCTTTGATATCAGAATTTTCTTTCGTACCATTAAAATCTGCATTAAATGGAACAATCAATAACCTTCTATTAGTTCCCCCTGTTTTATTTTTAAATCGTGGCATGCCGTTAGTTGACTGAATTACAGTAGTTCTGAAAATTGTACGATATGGTTGCTTATTCTTTATATTTACAAGAACGGAATCACCTGTAACTACACTATTAAAATTTGAACTATCCTCAATATTTACGCCGACTGGCACATCATCACCAATTACAAGGGTTTTACCTTCCAATACACTTAATTTGAACTCTTGGTCAAATTCATTTACTTTCAAACTTGCTACATTATCAAAACCAATTAAATTAGAAAGTAATTCTTGAAAAGTTCCTTTACCATTATTACCATCGCCCACAAGAAATATAGCTTTTTTTCGTGTGTAGTTTCCGTTTAATGAATCGTTAATTACTTGCCATAATAATGTAAAAACTTCTCTATCACCGCACGCAACTTCATCTAACCAGTTATCGAAACTCCAACCATTAATTACAGGTTGTTTAGGGTTTCCCACGTAATTTGTAGAAATTTTAGTAGTAAATACATATTTAGGTGTAAATTCTTCTAATCTCATAGTTTTTCGGTTAAATACACCATTATTAACTGGTATCAAATGTGGTTGATTTGTCTTTTCCACAACATCTACCATATTAATTAAATGATATATAACTTCCGAAGCCTTTTTATCATTGTGTTTAGGTTCTAACCAAGAAATAATGCGTTTAATAATCGTATAGTTCTGTGTATAAATACCTTTTTCACTTTGGTACATTGCAAGTTTTGTATTTTCTTCTAAATCAAATATCACAAATTTTATTACATCATTAAGTAATACGGCACATCTATTCGAGCTAATTGTTTGGGGTGGTCGACCGGACGCTTCTCCATTTTCTTTAGCTTTTTCAAATTCAGCTTTCATAAATGCTAATTCTTCTTTTCGCATTTGCGATATCGTATATCTAAGCGATTGACCTGTACCTCTCGAATTAGGCTCATAAATCGTTTCTTGATTTACAATAGCTGTATCTAATTCGTTATTCCCCCAAGTTGAATTGCCACGAGATTCATTCCACTTATCGGTAAGATTATTGTATGTTAAAAATATTCTCTCCATTTGTGACTTATCTCTACCAGTATAAAAAGCTAATACTCTTAATAAACTTTGCACTGCTTCACTAGGACTATCGAAAATATCCTCATACTCACCAGCAAGCAATTTCTTATATTTACTTTTTTTAGTCATCATTCTAACAATTTCATCATCTGTAAAAACACTACTACCAGTTTTAGCTATTGTTATATTTTGTTTTTTAGATTCTGCTTTAAAATAACGTTCAATGATATTATCTATAACAGTCTGTTCATCACAAATTTCACTTTGTCCGATTGAATGACCTGTAACAGTCATAAAACGCCCTGTATCATATAATTCAATGTCTAAATCTGTACGTTTCTTTTTACGTTCTTCAGGCAACTTACCTTTAAAGAAGCAATGTAACCCTGTGCCACTTGGCGATAATTCACAATAAGTTAATTCAGTCATTTCTATTGCTAGATCAGTTTGTAATTGACCTGTGTTAGGATTGACTGCATCATCTACATCTAAACAAATATAATTATCATTATTACTTAATACAAAACCTATGCCATTATATTGTTTATCGCTATCAAAGAGTGAAACTACATCTTGAAATTTAACCCATGTATTAGTATTTGTAGAACTTGCTTTATAACCTTGTGTACTATACGGTACTTTCTTATATTGTTGTTGCTTACTATCCCATTCAGCGCGCCATAATACCCACTGTGGCAATTCTTTTATTTCTTCGGGTATTTCTAGCGCATTTACTTCTACAATTTTATCTAATGTTGTTATAGCCACTTAATCACTCCCGTCGCCCGTATTTTAAAGTTTTTATTTAATATATAGGCATGAAGTGTTATACTATATATAAATGAAATATAGTATTATTTCATAACCTATACATTTTACCTATGCGTTATCTGTTGAGTTTGCCGACATTACAGATGACGCTTTTTCTTTATTAATATCCATTTGGATTTCATCATACATACTCTCAATATCACTTCTGATCGCTGATAAAGTAGATATAAGAATATAATTTTGCTTAATGTTGTTATTAATCATTTGATAAGCGATTGATTCATTACTTTTCATTGCAAACTCCTTATCATTTTTTAATTGTTCATCTTCTGAACTAATATAATCTAATACACTTTGAACCTTATTTATCAAATCTGCATATTCCACTGTCTCTTCTACTTTTTCTGTGTATAACATTTTTCTAGTCCTCCAATTTAAAGTTATTATTTAATTGTTGCACTACCCATTTCATTATTTCTTCTAAATGTTGCTCTCTATTTACTTGGTAAGTTGTTTCTTTACCATTTTCAGTTACTGTATGCTCATGTGATTCATATTGATCATTAACACTTTTTCTTAATTGATAAGATATTAACGTTAAAATTTCTAATTGTTGTTGATTCATTATTTGGCCTCCAAATTTTTAAATTTAAATCCTGATACTGCCATAAATCCGTAAAACACTATTGCTATAAACACATCAAATACTAATCCGAGTAATACTGTTACCAGTGATAGTAATAAAATATATAGTAGATATTTCATAGACTTTCTTCCTCTCACGCTGCGGGCGTTATTGTTTTAATGTTTCTAATACTCCATCAATATCCTTACGATCGTAATACCATGACTTACCTTGCCTACGTTTGCGAAGTCCTGCAATTTCCCAATTTGTAATATCACCATGTGTACATCGGTACTCTTTCATGACTTCATTTTGTCTTAGCCAACGTTTCTGTGACTGCCTAGCCTTTTCTATTGCTAATTTCTCAGCAAGACTTACAATGTCGCTCACAAGTTGTTGACTTGCTTCATTACTTAGTAATTGGTTCATTTAATTCACCACACTTTCTTCAATTCCAAAAAACTCATTTGGTGTTACTTCAAAATACTCACACAACTTCATTACTGTTTTAGTATCTGGATTTTTAGTTGTTTCCTTATATAACCCATACAAAGTAGTTTTTGCTATACCTGTGTCCTTATAAACGTCAGAAACTCTTAGCTTTTTCATAGCTAATAAAATTCTAAAGTTATTTTCCATCACGTCCACCTCCGAATCTTTTTGTAGTAGATGTACTACAATTATGAGTATATAGACTATACTTTATAAAGTCAATACCTTTTGAAGTAGATGCACTACAAAATAAGTTATCAGTTGTTAATTTTGGCTTTTTACAGTACTCTATCAATGGAGGTATCAAAAAATGATAAGAAATAAACTTTCTGATTTACTTGGTCAAAGACAAATAAAGATTTCAAGACTTTCTGCATTAACGGGAATAGCAAGAAGCACACTAACACCGATATATTTCAATCATTCTGAAATGATAAAAATCGAAACAATCAATAAGATATGCAAAGCTTTAAATATTAATGTAAGTGAATTTTTCGAATCAGTTAATTTCGACATAAACTTCACGATAGATGAAGATTCTACAGATAACATTTTCTCTTTCATTGAGACAACACCAGATTATATAGAGAAATTCAATGTTGATATTGGTTCTATTTGCGAAATATCAGAACAAAACACAAGGTACTTATTAGATGTTAGTTTCAAAGCTATAGATGAAACTAAGATTATAGATTCAGTAATTTGGATTGATTTTCATGAAGATGAAGGTGAATGGTTAGAAGAAAGTTCTAAAATTATTTATCAAATGAATTTTGATACAAAAGAAGATGAAGAAATTTTTAATGAATATTTCAAAAAACTAAGTGTTGGAATGAAAATTATATTCAAAAACAAAACTATACAATTTTTAAGAGAACAGTTATTAAAAGATTTTAGTAACGATTTATCAAATCAAAAATTCAATGTTCCTAAGCAAAAATTCAAAGATATTTTTGAAAAAGCTAGTATCGAAATCGAAAATATCTAAACTTAATCTCTCATCACACCATGAGGTAACCATTCCTTCCTGGTGTGTCAATCCAATCTCACGCATGCGGGCAAAGAGGAAAGGATTGATTTAAATGATTAAGAAATATAAGAAAAAAGACGGCACTAATGCCTATATGTTTGTTGCATATTTGGGTACTGATCCAGTTACAGGAAAACAAAAGCGTACTACTAGACGTGGTTTTAAATCTGAAAGAGAAGCAAAAATTGCAGAAGCTAAGTTGCAAACAGAAATACAACAAAATGGATTTCTAAATAACGAGATTACAACTTTTAAAGATGTTTACGAGTTATGGTTAGAACAATATCAAAACACTGTAAGAGAAAGCACGTACCAGCGTGTACTCACACTATTTGACACTGCAATTTTAGAACACTTCAAAGATGTACCAGTTAAGAAGATTACTATTCCATATTGTCAAAAAGTCATTAATAAATGGAATAAGAAGTATAAGGATATGAAAGCTATTAGGATATATGCTTCTAATGTGTTAGATTATGCTGTAAATTTAAAAATTATCACTGATAACCCATTCAAACATACGAAACAACCACGAAAGAAAGAAGCAAAACAAGATGATTCTTTCAATTATTACTCTAGTGACGAATTACAGACGTTTCTAGGCTTTATAGAAGATAAACCAATGTATCATGCCATGTTTAGAACTTTGGCTTTTACAGGCTTTAGACGAGGCGAGTTGATGGCTTTAACTTGGGAAGATATTAATTTTAATAAGAAAACTATAGCCGTAAACAAAACATGTGCAAGAGGTAAAGACTATAAATTAGTCATACAAGCACCAAAAACTAAATCTTCACTTAGAACAGTCAGTATTGACGATAAAACGTTGTATATATTAAAGCACTGGAAAACTCAACAGCGTATTGAGTCATTAAAATTCGGTCACAATACTATGAACAAAAAGCAATACGTGTTTACAGATGTTACCACTAATAAACTTTTATATCCTGAACACTGTAATAAAGCTTTAAATGATATATGTAAAAATAATAACTTAAAACGTATTAAGTTACATGGATTTCGTCATGTTCATTGCTCACTTTTATTTGAAGCAGGTCTGACTATTCAAGAAGTACAAGACAGACTAGGACATGGTGACATTAAAACCACTATGGATATATACGCGCACGTTACTGAAAAACAACGTGATAAAGTAGCCGAAAAATTTGCTAATTATATCAATTTTTAGACTGAACGTATTCAAAACGTATTCAAGGCAAAATAAAAAGAGCTAGAAAGTGCATTATAGCAACGTTTCTAACTCTTTTCTTATTCTTATATATTATTCCCACTCGATTGTGCTTGGTGGTTTAGAAGTAATATCATAGACAACGCGGTTAACGTGGTCTACTTCATTTACGATGCGGCTTGAAATTTTCTGTAAGACTTCCCAGTCAATGCGGGCAAAGTCACTTGTCATACCATCAATAGATGTCACTGCGCGGATACCTACAGTGTGATCATACGTACGGTAATCTCCCATAACACCTACTGATTGAATACCCGGTAAGACAGTAAAATATTGCCAAACCTCACGTTCAAGACCTTCTTCACGGATGACTTGTCTTAAAATCGCATCTGATTCGCGTACGATTTCAAGTTTATCTTCTGTAATTTCACCCAGTACACGAATCCCTAAACCTGGTCCTGGGAATGGTTGTCTCCATACTAAGTGTTCTGGAATGCCTAATTCAATACCTAATTCACGTACTTCATCTTTAAATAATGTATTAATTGGTTCAATTAATTGGAATTCCATATCTTCTGGCAATCCACCTACATTGTGATGAGATTTAATCGTTTGTGCTGTCTTCGTGCCTGACTCGATAACATCTGTGTACAACGTGCCTTGTGCTAAGAAGTCTACACCTTCTAGTTTAGATGCTTCATCATCGAAGACATAAACGAATTCGTTACCGATGATTTTACGTTTTTGTTCTGGGTCTGATACGCCTTGTAATTTACTCATAAAACGTTCTTGAGCATTAACACGAATAATATTCATGTTAAAACCTTCACCGAATTGTTCCATGACCATGTCGCCTTCGCCTTTACGCAATAAACCATGGTCTACAAATATACATGTCAATTGGTCTCCGATTGCTTTGTGTAATAGCACTGCAACAACGGATGAATCCACGCCACCACTCATTGCGCAAAGTACTCTACGGTCACCAACGAGCCCACGAATTTTCTCTACCTCAATATCGATAAAGTTTTCCATTGACCATTCACCTGTACAGTCACACACACGGCGTACGAAGTTACGCAGTAAATCGTTGCCAAATTCTGTGTGGCGTACTTCTGGGTGGAATTGTACGCCATAGATACGACGCGATTTGTCTTCAATTGCTGCATAGTTTGTACTTGGACTGTCTGCAATCACTTCAAAGCCTTCTGGAATTTCGATGACTTTGTCTGAATGACTCATCCACACATTTTGTTCTTCAGGTAATCCAAAGAATAACTCATCTGTCTTAGCGTTAATCACAGCTTTACCATATTCGCGTTCATTAGCGCGTTCAACTTTTCCACCTAATAACTTAGTAGTTAGTTGCATACCATAACAAATGCCTAAAATAGGCACGCCTAAATTGTAAATCTCTGGATCAATTGTGAATGAATCTTCCTCATATACTGAATTAGGTCCTCCTGAAAGGATAATACCTTTCGGGTTCAAACGTTTAATTTCTTCAATACTAATTTCATGGTCATGTAACTCACTATACACGCCCATTTCACGTATACGACGTGTGATTAATTGGTTATATTGGCTACCAAAGTCTAAAACAAGTATGAGCTCTTGCTCTTTCGCCATTTCCATAGATTTAAATCTCCTTTAACTTAGAATGAATAATTGGGTGATTCTTTTGTAATTTGCACATCATGTGGGTGGCTTTCTGCTAAACCAGCTGGTCCCATACGTGTGAATTGAGCTTCTTCTCTTAACGCTTCTAAGTTACTTGAACCAGTGTAACCCATACCTGATCTTACGCCGCCCATAAGTTGATAAATTGTGTCTTGTAATGGGCCTTTGTAAGCAATACGTCCTTCAATACCTTCTGGAACGAATTTTTTCGGTGTTTTATCTTCTTGGAAATAACGATCGTTTGAACCACTTTCCATTGCACCTAATGAGCCCATACCTCTGTACACTTTATATTGTCTACCTTGGAATACTTCTGTATCGCCTGGGCTTTCTTCAGTACCTGCAAGCAAGCTACCTAACATAACTGCATGTCCGCCAGCAGCTAGCGCTTTAATGATGTCACCTGAGAATTTAATACCACCATCAGCGATAATCGCTTTACCTTGTTTACGCGCTTCTGAAGCACAGTCGTACACTGCTGTAATTTGTGGTACACCAACGCCTGCAACAACACGTGTTGTACAAATTGAACCAGGACCGATACCAACTTTAACAACATCAGCACCCGCTTCATATAAAGCTTTCGTACCTGCAGCAGTAGCTACGTTTCCGGCAATTAATGTAACTTGTGGGAATTTTTCTTTAATATGTTTAACTTGTTCTAATACGCCTTTAGAGTGTCCGTGAGCTGTATCAATAACTAATGCGTCTACGCCAGCTTCAACTAATTTTTCAGCACGGATATCGGTATCTTTTGCGATGCCGATTGCTGCGCCTACTAATAGTCTGCCAAGTTTATCTTTAGCAGAATTTGGGAATTCAAGTACTTTTTCAATATCTTTAATTGTGATTAAACCTTCTAATTTCCCGTCTTTAACTAAAGGTAACTTCTCAATTTTATGTTGTTGTAATAATTCTTCTGCTTCATCTAGTGTAGTACCAACTGGGGCTGTGATTAAATTTTCTTTCGTCATAACATCTGAAATTTTTATAGAAAAATCTTCAATAAAACGTAAGTCACGATTAGTCAAAATACCAACTAATGTTTTATCTTCTTCATTATTTACAATTGGCACACCTGAAATGCGGTATTTGCCCATTAATGCCTCTGCTTCAAACACACTTTCTTCTGGCGTTAAGAAGAACGGATTTGAAATGACACCATTTTCGGAACGTTTCACTTTTTGGACTTCATCTGCTTGATCTTCGATATTCATGTTTTTATGAATAACACCTAGGCCACCTTGTCTCGCCATTGAGATAGCCATTTTAGATTCCGTTACAGTATCCATACCTGCTGAAATAACAGGAATATTCAGTTTAATACCTTCTGATAATTGAACACTTAAATCTACTTCTTTCGGTAATACATCTGATTCTGCTGGCAACAATAACACATCGTCAAAAGTTAAAGATTCTTTTTCAAATTTATTTTCCCACATATGAATACAGCCTCCTAATATTTGTTTTATAGCTCCATTATTCCATAGTTTCTACATTTTGTTGATTCTTAATGCCGTTAAAAAAGAAATTCAAAACAATTGCTGAAATAGCACCAAGTACAATACCATTTTGAGTCAACCATGCGAATTGGTCGCCTAAAGCTTGAAATGCTTGTGGTACTGCACTTATACCCGTTCCTAGTCCAACTGATACCGCAATAACCAACAAATTATTTTGATTCTTGAAATTAATATTACCTAATATACTAACACCATATGCCATTACCATGCCAAACATAGCTATCATCGCGCCGCCTAATACAGGCAGCGGGATCATATTAGCTAAAGCGCCTAATTTAGGAATACAGCCACAAATGATGAGTAGGATGACCATACCATAAATGACTTTATTCTTTTTAGCGCCTGATAATGATACTAGTCCCACGTTTTGAGAATATGCTGTATACGGAAATGCATTAAAAATAGAGCCTAAAATAATCGCGATACCTTCAGCAGTATAGCCTTTACGAAAATCTTTTCTCTCTAAGCGCTTCCCTGTAATTTCACTTAATGCGTGGTAAACACCTGTTGATTCTATCAAGCTGACTAATGCAACGATAAAGAACACTAAAGTTGCACCAAAATCAAAACTGAATGTTGAAAATCTAAACGGTTGTGGCAATGCAAACCAATGGGCTTCTCCAACTTGTTTAACGTCTACAATGCCAAACGTTGAAGCTAAGACGGTGCCAACAACCAAACCAATCAATATGGCAATCGATTTTAAGAAACCGACTGTAAAGCGTTGTACAATTAATATGACAATTAATGTGATAACACCGAGCATGATATGCTTAGCGTCACCAAAGTTTTTAGCGTCTTCTCCACCCGCCAAATAATTCATTGCTACTGGCATTAAATTAATACCTATGATAGTAACCACACTACCTGTTACAACAGGCGGGAAGAATTTAACTAAATAAGAAAAGAATGGTGCGATTATAACGACTAATATACCTGATAAAAAGAGGGAACCATATAAGTCGCCTATGCCTTTCGTTTGGCCAATTAAAATCATCGGCGCAACTGCAGTGAATGTGCAGCCTAAGACAATGGGTAAACCAGTACCTGTCCCTTTCCACACTTGCAAGAATGTAGCCACACCGCACATAAAAATATCTACAGTAACTAAAAATGCAATTTGTTCTGGCGTGAAGTCTAAGCTCGTCCCGACAATTATCGGTACAAGAATTGCACCAGCGTACATCGCTAAGAGATGTTGTAAACTTAAAATAAAGGTTTTCATGATTGTTCCTCAACAAATGTCACTTTATTACCACTAAGAGAAGCAACTTTACATAGGGATGAAACTTTCAACCCAGCTTTTTCCAAACGCGCTCTCCCTGGTTGAAAACTTTTTTCCACTACAATGCCAACACCTATAGTTTCAGCATTTGCTTGTTTAACAATCTCATTTAAGCCTAACGATGCATCGCCATTAGCTAAGAAATCGTCTATGATTAATACTCGATCATTTTTATCTAAAAATTCATCTGAAACCATAACAGTACTTGTCGTATTTTTGGTGAATGAATGGATATCAGCGTAGTAAGCCTCTTTGGTTAATGTACTTGGTTTTGCTTTTTTAGCAAATAAACACGGTACATCAAAATGCATCGCTGCCATAATCGCTGGTGCAATACCAGATGCTTCAATGGTTAATACTTTAGTAACCCCTTCATCTTTAAATTGATTATAAAACGTTAGCCCTACGTCGTGCATCAGCTTTGCATCAATTTGATGATTTAGAAATCCATCTACCTTCAAAATCTTCTCATCAATAACAACGCCGTCTGCCTCAACTTTCCGTTTTAACAAATCCACTCAAAAAACCTCCTCATTTTGTATACAAAAAAATCCTAAACTAACCTAGTTTCAGGATCTATGAGTGAACGTGCAATACTATAAAGAAGTGATGTTCAACTTACAACTTGCGCTGCATTAATCAATGCTTCTACATTCATTTCCCTATTTATGTAAAAATGAAAAACAACAATGGTTTATAAGTGTGCTAATTAAAAGGTACATTTCCCAAATCATACTTTAAAACGATTGAAGTTGAATGTCTCGTATTGTATTGGTTACTCATAGTCATGTCGTTAATGGCAACATGGTAGAAACTTCTAGAGCCGTATCCTCTAGATTATATGAGTTAGATAAATTATTAACTGATGATAGCAAATTTTCGCGTTGTTTTCAATACAATTATTATAAGTAAGCGTTTTAAAAAGATAGATTTATTATTAAATATGTACTTTAGTAAACGTTTTCTTTACTGTAAAATCAAGATTGTCAGATGCGTAACTTCATTATATAATAAAATTGTATTCGTTTTATCTAATCATTAATAGGGAACACATTATAGAAGTAATAGAAAAACGGACGGAGGGACAAACAATGGCTGATTTTACAATCATACAAAGTAGAGAAGAAATACTGCCTACAATTGAAAAGAAACTTTCTGAAGGATATGCTGAATCCGAAATTTCAGTTATAAGTAAGACTAAATTGCATTTCGAAGAATTACACGATTCTGAAGTGAACTTAACAGCTACAAGCGGTTCATTTAGTGACAAAATGGCTAAAATTTTAACTGGCGAAGATGGCGAAGAAGTGGTTTTATCTTATTATGATATTAGTGATTATGATAAAGAGCGTTATAAGAAAGAAATTTTAGATAATAATTATCTTATTATCGCTGCTAAGGATCGTTCTTCTCATGAAGAAGTTCAAGAAGCCAACGCTGCTTATGCTACTGATCTTTTTGAAGGCACGCATTATTCAGAAGAGACCGAAGGACCAAAATCTTAACCTTCTTAATCATTCATACTCGTTGAGTGGCTTAAGTAATGGTAGACCTATGTTTATATCAATATACTAAACTTATATGATAAGTGGCTCATTTTTAAAATATACATATATGATATTTTAAAATTTTAGCCACCTTTATTAGGGGCGAGCATATGAAATCAATTTAATTATTTTGATTTCTGTCTCGCCCCTCTTTGACTTCTTCAACGCATAAAATTATTTTTAAAATCTTTAAGCAACTTATGTCCACTGTTTTACTATGTTATAATGAACGCATTATTATTGGGGGGACGTCTTTCTATGGAATTTAAAACGATTCAATCAATCGATGATCCGTTATTCAAAGCCGCATTGGCGTTATATGATAAACAATTCGGCATTGATTTATCTGAAGATGAACAAATATTTAAGCAATCTTTAAAAAATGAACATACCAAAGATGATTATATCTTTTTAGTTGGGATACAATCAAATGGAGTTGTCAGCTTGGCTACAGCACATTATGAAGCTACTACAAATTCTTCTTTTTTAATTTATCTCGTCGCAAACGATCAACCAGACCATGATGAAATAATCACCAAAACTTTAGGGCGTATAGAAAAGGAAATTAGTTATTTATCGAATCAATTACATGCGCATGATGTCAATTTTATTATGCTAGAAGTGCCTAAAGAACCTGACCAAGTTTCAGAAGAAGAAAAAGCAATTTTGAACCATAGACGTGATTTCTTATTTAATCATGGTTTCGAAAAACAGTATGACCTTGACTATTTAGCGCCCAATTCAGACGGTTTCTCGGAAGGGTTACCTAAAGATTTATATATCAAATCAAATATCGAGCTCACTAAAGATATTTACGGACCAAGCATCAAATCTAACTATATCTTAAAATATGTCTTTGCTAATAGAATTTCTAGAAGTATTATTTATCCGTTATTAGAAGAGATGAACTTACGTAAATCATAGAAGACACCACTTGAAATCACTATAAAAACAGTTTAGACTAGCATAGAGGTAAGGCTGACGTTTCACTAACCGAAGACAAACGTCGGTATACATAAAAATTATGATGAAAGGACTTATTTCTATGTTAACTAAAGAATTTGCACAACGCGTTGAGCTAAGCGAAAAACAAGTCCGTAAAATCGTTCAGCATTTAGAAGAACGCGGTTACCAACTTAGCAAGACTGAATACCGTGGTCGTGAAGCCACAGATTTCCAAGAGGAAGATATCGAATTATTCCAAGATATCGCTGAAAAAGTCAAACAAACGAATAGTTATGACTTGGCTTTCGAAGAACTTGAAAAAGAAAAAGACTTCTTACAAGTATTAGTCAAGGATGATGATAACAATCTTCCTTCTGACCAAAATGTTTCTTTACTCATTGAAGACTTACGCAGTGAAATCCAAAAAATGCGTGACGAGCGCCAAATGCTTGGTCAAATGATTAACCAAGTTCATCATCAACAACAAGAATTGCACAAAATGCAAAACCAAATTACATCTCAATTAGAAGAGAATACAGAATCTCTAAAAGCGATTCAATCATCAACAGATGAGATTAAATCTACTCAGAGTGTTATCCAAGATTCACAAAAAGAGCAAACTGAACTTGTGAAATCCAATGTTGAAACAGAACAAGTACACACTAACCAAACAACTTCGGATGATCAAACAACTTCGTTCACAGAAAATACAACTGAGCAAGTATCAGCAAAATCAGACGATAAAGAAACGGATAAGTCCGTTGATGACGCTGCAAACGATAGTGCCAAAAATGCGTCAATCCAAACTGAAAGCGAAGAAATCACTCAAATTAGCGAACAACCTTCTGAACAATCAACAAATCCAGAAAATGACCAAGCAACACCTGAAAGTGGTGCAACTAAGCGTGAAGCATCCACTGATGAATCAGAGCAAAGCGCCGATGCGGAGTCTAATAAAGAAAACGATGAAAGTGTACAACCTACAGACATCGATAATAAAGAAGAAACCGTATCAACTACTAACGAATCAAATACGCCAGGACAAGAAACAGATGCATCTCAAGAGACACCTTCTTATTCTTCACCAATAGCTAAAGAAGAACCTAAAGAAGAACGCAAAGGATTTTTTGCACGTTTATTCAATTTATAATAGTGAAAATAGCACGCCATCCTAAAATTAGGATGGCTTTTTTATGTTTAACCCCCCCTACTCCAATCCATTTATGCCTTGTTCCAACCGCATGTATATCCTATATACAACTACCACAAATTGGGTGTTATATAAATTTCTTAAAATTTTTTGAGTAATTGACTTGAATATTATTTGTTTTGCTACTATCCTTAGTATGCGTATCGGATTTCAAAAAATTAATTTAAATTTAGAAAGTGTAGGTCCTGTTTTTATGTTATTAACAATTCTTAATATCGTTATTTTTGTGGCCTTCCTCATCGGTTTATATGTAATGGCAAGAAGACACGTTTCATTTCCTAAACGTGTCTTCACAGCGTTAGGCATTGGGATTGTCTTTGGGATCGCTATCCATTTAATTTACGGTGTGGATTCAAAGGTTACTAAACAAACAACAGATTGGTTTAGTATCGTTGGAGATGGCTACATCTCATTCTTACAAATGATTGTTATACCTTTAATTTTCATTTCAATCGTTTCAGCTTTTACAAAAATCCAAATTGGAGAAAAATTTGCTAAAATTGGCATTTACATCTTCATTTTCTTAATCGGTACTGTTGCAATTGCAGCAGTCATTGGTATTATTTCAGCCTTAGTATTTGGTTTAGACGCTTCAACAATCGATTTAGGTAGCGCTGAAAGTTCAAGAGGTAGTGAACTTGCAAGCCAAGCTAAAGATATGACAGCGAGTACGTTACCTCAACAAATTTTAGAGTTATTACCAACTAACCCATTCTTAGATTTCACTGGCCAACGTACGACTTCTACAATTGCTGTAGTTATCTTTGCTGCGTTTGTCGGCTTTGCATTTTTACGCGTTATGCGTAAACAACCTGAAAGCGGACATTTACTTAAACGCGGTATCGATGCTATTTATAGTATTGTTATGTCTATCGTAACTTTTGTATTACGCTTAACACCTTATGGTATTTTAGCTATCATGGCGAATACCATCGCAACAAGTGATTTTGGCGCAATATGGACATTAGGTAAATTTGTGATTGCATCTTATGCAGCATTGATTGTTATGTATATCATTCATTTGATTATCGTGACAGGTATCGGCTTGAACCCCGTTACATTTGTTAAGAAAACATCTGAAGTACTCTTATTTGCGTTTACATCTCGCTCAAGTGCAGGGGCGTTACCTCTAAACGTTCAAACACAAAAAAACCGTTTAGGTGTACCAGATGGTATTGCTAACTTCTCAGCTTCATTCGGTCTTTCAATTGGTCAAAATGGCTGTGCTGGTATCTATCCAGCGATGCTTGCTGTCATGGTAGCACCAGCAGCTGGCGTCGAAGTTAACTTGCAATTTATTTTATCTGTAATTGGCATTGTTATTATCAGTTCATTCGGTGTAGCTGGTGTCGGAGGCGGAGCAACATTTGCTTCTATCATTGTGTTGTCTACATTAAACTTACCAGTTGCATTAGCAGGGGTGTTAATCTCTGTAGAACCATTGATTGACATGGGTCGTACCGCATTAAATGTT
This sequence comes from Staphylococcus sp. GDY8P131P, assembly GCF_017891975.1. Lineage (NCBI taxonomy): Bacteria > Bacillati > Bacillota > Bacilli > Caryophanales > Staphylococcaceae > Staphylococcus > Staphylococcus sp. GDY8P131P. The sequence goes on along the minus strand of NZ_JAESKF010000003.1, from coordinate 79,513 downwards.
AACGACTCTATGCTTGCAGGTGCTGGCACTGCTAAACTAACAAACAACTTAGATTCTGACACTTATCATTCCAAAGATTATGGTGAAATTACAAGTTCCTAATCTATCATTACCTTTTACCCCGAATATAGATTAGAACTAAGACATCCATTACGATGCTCCTTCTAAAGTAGACACTTAACAGTGAAAACTTTTTAGAAGGAGTTATTTTTATGTCTAAAATCAATTTTATCTAGGGTGATTTCAATTCATTTATGTAAGCAGACGTTTTTAATAAACAATTGAATAAGTTGTTATTTTTTAGCTCTTAGATGTTCATAATGCTTTCTTAAATATATAAACTATATATTATTTTAATAATCAAAAAAGCACGTTTCTTGGATATNNATATCCAAGAAACGTGCTTTTAGTCATTAATATTCAGGTTTAAATGGACCCCAAGTAATTTTCTGTTTACCATCTAATGGAATTGAATCTATTGTGTTAGATACATCATCAAACCACTTTAAAAAAGCTGGGTTTTTATCTAAATAGGCTTCTGCACTATCTTCACTAATATCATGTAAATACCAAGCCTTACTCTCGAACTCATATTGAATTTGTGAATAGGCAAGCCGTGTGATATCAACACTGTCATACAGGCAGTTCACATGCTTAACGAGATTAGGTGCTTGTGAAATTAGGCTATTAGATATAATGTTTTTATGCGTTTGGTTATCTAAATCATTCCACATTCTTAACTGGCCGTCCATTTGAAAGAATATATCTATCGTGGAGTCATTCTCATTGAACGAAACAAGGATAAATACGCGCTCTGCTGTATGATCAACTGAATTTATCGCTCCGACGATTAATTTTTGAGCCATCTTTACCCAATAGGCTTGAGCTTCTTGAGGGGTTAGTTTACTGCTAGAAGAGTAAATATAGTTTTTATTTGCATTGGAATCTCCATGCGTCTTCTTTCCAAATAACTTGTCAAACATGCTCAACATAACCAACCCCTTTCTAAGAGATGAACTTTCCCCATCCTAAATGGTGTTCAACAGAAGTTGTCAGTTTACTATTTTTGAATAAAACCTGATTTATTCAATTGCTCTAACATATCTAATCTCTGTTTAGCACTCATAAAATTAGAGATTTGTTCTGACCATGTTTCACTACGTTCTCCATTTGTGCGAGATGCATAATACTTACTAACTGTTTGATCATAAGCACTTAATGCTCTCCGTTGCACTTCTTTATCGCTGTTATACTTGTTTTGATGGAAGACATGCTCGATTGGTAAACGTGGTTTAGGGCTACCATTTTCGTTATCTGCTGGTATACCCAATGCCATTCCAAACAACGGGAAAGTATGCTCTGGCAATTCTAAAATTTCACGTACACGTTCAACATCGTTTCTAAGCGATCCTAAATAGACCATGCCGTAGCCCATATCCTCAGCCGTAGTAGCAATATTTTGAGCAACTAATGCCGCATCAATTGTACCTACTAATAGTCCTTCTGCTGATTCAAAAGACGTCGACATATCATTTTTAGAATTTTCATTCACAATTGCATGTCTATAATAATCCATTACAAAGACGAGCAAATAGCCATTTTCAACTACATAGGGTTGACCAGAGACTTCTTTCAAATCTTCTTTAACCTCAGGGTCATCAATACCGATAATTGAATACGCTTGTAAATAACTGGATGTCGAAGCACTTTGCCCTGCTTCAATTAATTGTTTAACGCTCTCTTCTGAGACAGGATCTTTCTTGAAACTTTTAACCGAATGATGTTTTTTCAATAAGTTGTATACATAATCAGACATGTCATATCCGCTCCTCTTTATGTAAATGTTTATAGTATTTAAATGATAACAAAGCTTGTATTTAATTGCTCATTATCTGTTTACCCATTTTTTATTATTTCAAAATAATTGAATACTGATATAAATTAAATTAGTGCTATATTTGTAAATGAATTTTTGAAACGCATGACATAATAGTTAAAAATTAATTTCGACCTGCTTTCCTTTGCGTGACAATGCTTTTTATACATGTTCAAATCATATTGATGAAAACTTCATTATATAATCAATCATTTACAACTAAAATGTTTTCTAAACCCATTAACGTGGAACTCATAATGTAAGGGGGGAATTATTTTGAGTAACAAAAAACAAGATCAATTAAAAAATGTAGAAAAAGACAATGACGAAAAAGCAATGACGACGAATAATGGTGTCAAAATAAGCGAAGATGAAAATACCTTAACAGTAGGAGAACGTGGCCCCAGCTTATTAGAAGATTTCCATTTCAGAGAAAAAATCATGCATTTCGACCATGAACGTATCCCAGAACGCGTCGTTCATGCACGCGGTTTTGGAGCTCACGGTGAATTCCAAGTATATAAAGATTTATCAGAATACACTTCTGCAGACTTTTTAACACACCCCGAAAAAACAACGCCAGTGTTTGTTAGATTTTCAACCGTTCAAGGCTCTAAAGGTTCTCCAGATACAGTCAGAGACGTACGTGGTTTTGCCACAAAATTCTACACAGATGAAGGCATTTTTGATTTAGTAGGAAATGACATCCCAGTATTCTTTATCCAAGACGCAATCAAATTCCCAGATTTAATTCATGCAGTTAAGCCAGAACCACACAATGAAATGCCTCAAGGTGGTACAGCGCACGATACATTTTATGACTTCTTTGCCCAAAATCCTGAATCAACACATACAACTGTGTGGGCAATGAGTGATCGTGGTATACCTAAGAGCTTCAGACAGATTGAAGGTTTTGGTATTCATACTTTCCGTCTAGTGAACAGTGAAGGCGGCTCGTATTTCGTTAAATTCCATTGGAAGCCGCTTCAAGGTTTAGAAGGTTTAGTATGGGACGAAGCTCAAATGTTACATGGTAAGGACGTAGACTTCCATCGTAAAGATTTGTATGAATCCATTGAAAAAGGCGATTACCCTGAATGGGAATTAGGTCTCCAAATTATACGTCCTGAACAAGAATTCGATTTTGATTTTGATATTTTAGATCCAACTAAAATTTGGCCTGAAGATCAGGTCCCAGTTCAAAGAGTTGGTAAAATGACATTAAATCGAAATGTTACTAACGTTTTTGACGAAACTGAACAAGCGGCTTTCCATCCTGGTCATATTGTACCAGGTATCGATTTCTCTAATGACCCATTATTACAGGGACGTTTATTCTCGTATACAGATACGCAAATCACTAGATTAGGTGGTCCAAACTTCAACCAAATACCAATCAACCGTCCTGTTAACGAGGTACACAATAACCAAAGAGATGCCATGCATCAAATGAACGTGAACAAAGGACAAGTAGCTTACCATAAAAACGCACTTAACAACAATGATCCTCATACAACACCTAAAGAAGAAGGCGGCTATGAACACTACCAAGAAAAAGTCGAAGGCCGTAAAATCCAAAAACGTAGCGAAAGTTTCAAAGATTATTATAGCCAAGCTAAACTTTATTTAAATAGTTTAACGCAACCTGAATTTGACCATACTGTAGATGGTTTCTCATTTGAAATAGGCATGTGTGATTCTATTATGGTTAAGCAAAATGCAGTTAACCAATTAAATAAGGTAGACCGCACTTTAGCTGAGCGTGTAGCTAAAAATGTAGGTGTCGAAGTACCTGAAGTAAATGAAGAAGTAAATTCAGACGAAAAAGATAGCAAATTATCAATGGAAACACTAGATATTCCATTAGCTGGTCACTCTGTAGCAGTAGCAGTAAATGGCGATATCAGTGCGGATACATTGAAATCTTACGCTAAAACATTTACAGAAAACAAATTGAATTATGCGTTCGTTGGACAGCACCCTAAAGATATTTCAGAAGAATTCGGTATCACGGAAACATTTGATACTGCTCATCCAACACTATTTGATAGTTTAATCGTTTTATCAGATGGCAGCGACATTCTTCCACCTGTTGAAGAATTCGCAGAACTCACGTATAAGCACAATAAACCATTAGTGGTGAACCAAGCAGCTTCTCAAGGCTTAGCAGGTGCTAAGTTAAATTTAGAAGCTCCTGGTGTCTTTGTTTCAGATGACCCTCAAACAATTGTGCAAGCATTTGAACGCAAAAGATATTGGGACAGATAATCTTTTTAATCACTAGCAAACTATATACAGGTTAGTCACCTTCCTACTGGGGGCGAGTTAAGAAATTAAATTGTTACTTTTAATTTTTTCTCGCCTCCGTTTCTTTTATCCATTAAAATATTGTGTAAGTAGATATTAGATTAATTATAGCTTGCGGCGACATAGATGGATGATGCTTTACCCGCATACGTTTCAAAAATCCTAAAGGCGCAATAGCGCAACCTCAAGTTGCCTTGTAGAAAATAATTAGGCGCGTGACTTTATACTCACATTACTTTATTTTTGAATACAAGGCGTGGTTAATATGGAAATTGGTTCAAGCATCAAAGAACAACGCGAACTCAAAAATGGGTCGCAAGACGAACTAGCTGAAATACTAAACATTTCACATCAAAGTATTTTTAAATGAGAGTTAAATAAAGTCTACCCTAGTATTGATATGTTCATTAAAATGAGTGATTTATTCGATGTTTCTCTAGATGAACTAATTAAAGGTGATAAAAACTTTAAGGAAACTACTATCGAAACCTACCAACAACCTGTTTCAAACCAAAATCACCATCCTATGGATGGTTGGGAATTTCTGTCTAATTACTGGTGGCTCTTCTTTCCTGTCGTTGTTACAATTTGGTGGATGCTACAAACATTTCATTAATTTGTCTAATCTCATACAGTTCGTTTCCAACACATTAGATAAAACATCATGCGCTTTTGGTTAAACGGAGATTTATAAATCATACATGCAGCAAACACCTCCGTGCGCTATAGATTAAACTACCTCAGTATAAGAGAGAAGTAACAAAGCGCATTTTTGTTATTTCTCTCTTATTTTCTTTTAGAAATGAACACACACAGCGGTATAAGATTGTTATACTATGTTACAAATATACTAAATGAGGTGTCAGTTATGGTTGATAACGTAAAATTGTTTATATATGCTGATAAAGAAGTTGAACTCAAACATCACCTAGCTACGATAGTGACAGAAAACGAACTTCAATATTCTATTATCAACTTAAATCATAATTACGCGCATTTTAAGACTTACACGCTTGACGAGCCACTCCCAGAACGTATGAAAGTCAAAGAAATCATTAAATTTTGGTGCAAATGGTATAGCTCCAGTCTCGCTAGCGAAACCATCATACACAAATGCAATCTCGCAATATTTAGTCAAAAACGAATTAAAAAACTTTCTAATTCTGAACTTAAGCTATTACATATCGCTAAGCTTGTGATAGTGCCAGAATCAAAATTTATTATAAAAGAACCCCTACAAAACGTCACAATTGAAACAAAATATACGATTATTAATTTACTTAATGAGTTAAGTACATCTAATACCATTATTTCATTAACAAATCACACTGAAGAAGCGCTTCTAATTAGTGAATATTGCTATCGTTTTAACAAAAATTCATTCAAACCCATAGCGCTTTCCAACGACAATTCTGAAAAGTATGCATCATCTATTGCCGAAAATCAAACACACTTAAGTCGTCAGCCGATCAGAAGACTAACAGTAAAGACAAATGAAAAAACAATGTTCCTTGACCCTATAGATATTGATTATTTAGAAAGCCAAGATGGCAAAGTAGTCATTCATGTGGGCGATGAACAATATATTCATGACACGACATTACAAAATATAGAAACGCTTATCATTCCTTATGGTTTCTATCGATGCCACCGTTCGTATATTATTAATTTACAAAAAATTACCGAAATTATTTCATGGTCTAAAAATAGTTACTCTATTCGAATTAATACTTCCAAAGATACATTAATACCTTTATCAAGACAGAAAGCTAAGGATATTGAACAATTTTTCAATATTTATGAGTAACATTTCACTGTGATATAGATACAATTCACCTTCTTTTGACTGTACAGCGCTCCTGTAAACGATAAACTGTTGTTGATTTCAAAAGGAGGTTTTTTCATGGATAATGTAATTGAAATGGAAAATGTAACGAAGTCTTTTAAAAATAAAGATGCTGTTCAAAACATGAGTTTCACCGTAAAAAAAGGAGAAATTTTCGGTTTTCTTGGCCCAAGCGGCTCTGGAAAAACGACGACAATTAAAATGCTAACTGGTTCCTACTGTCAGTCTAAGGGTAGTCTAACGGTGTTAGGTTATCGTAATGAAAACATTGGTTCTAATGGATTTATAGATCAAATAGGTATACTTTCTGACCACAGTACTGCTTACGAAAGACAAAGCATTGCAGATAATTTGAAATTATTTGCGAAATTAAATGATGTGCCGTTACAAAAAATAGATGACACTTTAAATTTTATTGGTTTAACTCAAGATAAAAAAACATTGGTTAAACATTTATCAGCCGGTATGAAGCAGCGCGTTTTATTAGCAAAAGCATTGATACACGAACCAGAATTACTGTTTTTGGATGAACCTACTGCTTCATTAGATCCCTTAACAATTCAACACATACACAAAGGGCTTAAAGCGCTCAACGAACGAGGTACAACGATATTTTTAACGACGCATAATATGCAAGAAGCTAACGATCTATGCCATCGCGTCGCATTTATTGAATCTGGCATACTAAAAGAAATCGATACACCTGATAACTTTAGATTTAATCATTCGAATCATACGATTAAAGTGATGCACAAAAACAATCGGTCCAAGACTTTACCCATGACTAGTGAATCAGCCCAATATATTTCAGATATGTTAGAAGCTAATGATTTAAAATATATTTCCTCTGATTTACCTACATTAGGTGATGTATTCTTAAAAATCACAGGAAAGGAGCTCGTTTAATATGAATACCACACGTTTATCTGCCCTATTAGAAAAAGATCTAAAAGAAGCCATACGTAACCCATCTATTATATTTATGCCAATCATTATATTGTTTGTTAGCTTTTTCTACAGTTTTATAATGTCTGAAATAGGCAACGCTACTTCAGCCACAATCCTAATGCAGTTTATTGTGGTTAATATGGCGTTTGTGATGGTGGCAACTGCGACAATCATTACGATGTTTGCTGAAGAAAATGAAAAAGGCACTTTAAAAGGATTAATTGAAACGCCCGCATCAAAAGTTGAGATATTATTATCAAAAGCCATTATAATGAAAATACTTACTATCATTACAACTATCTTAAGTCTCCTAATTCTTGGTAGTTCTATTCATTTTGGTTTTCAAACTTATATCGGACTTGTGATCATGTTGTTTTTCTATCTTATATTAGGCTTAACATTAGGCCTTTTATCTAACAGTACCGGAGCAGCTACAACGTATACAATGCTACCCTTCTTTATATTTGGTATGATACCTTTATTTGAAATGATGAAGGATGTCTTAGATTTAGGTTTCTTTGAAAAAGTATTAAACTGGTTACCTTTCGGACTCGTTTTAGAGTTAGAAACAAATCACGCAACGTTAACTTTAATTTATTTAATGATTTGGTTAATTGTAAGTATCATTACTTTAACATTCGTTTATGATTACAAGTTCCGAAAGCGTTAAGAATGTTCACAAATTCGTTATAATTTACTTCAAACGCATTATATCAATATTCTATAGCCTTTCTTCTCAATTTCATATGTTTAGTTGAGAATTGAAAGGTTATTTATATTTTATGAAAGACTATATAAACAATGTATATGCTTTCATTTTTGTATGTGTAAGCATGACTCAAATTGTCTGTCAACGCAAATAGCGCGCACGCTTTAAATCTATTATGATTCAAGCCCTCTATTGTTGACGAAATACGTACTACATGCAATAATAGAAAATGAAAGATTAGAATTATTATAATTAAGAAATAATAATAATCTAATCAATAATATTTTACATTAACAATAAGTTATTAAATAGGAGGATGTTTTACATGTCTTTAATCAACAAAGAAATTTTACCATTCACAGCTAACGCTTATGATCCAAAGAAAGATGAGTTTTTCGAAGTTTCAGATGAAAACTTAAAAGGTGCTTGGAATGTCGTTTGCTTCTACCCAGCAGACTTCTCATTCGTATGCCCGACTGAATTAGAAGATTTACAAGGACAATATGACAAGTTACAAGAACTAGGTGTCAATGTATATTCAGTATCAACTGATACTCACTTTGTACACAAAGCTTGGCACGATCATTCTGAAGCGATTAATAAAATTCAATATACAATGATTGGTGACCCTTCACAAACAATCACTCGTAACTTTGAAGTATTAGATGAAGAACTTGGCTTAGCTCAACGTGGTACATTCATCGTAGACCCTGATGGTGTTGTTCAAGCAGCTGAAATTAATGCAGACGGCATTGGCCGTGATGCAAGTACATTAGTACACAAAATTAAAGCAGCACAATATGTACGTCAACACCCAGGTGAAGTATGCCCAGCAAAATGGGAAGAAGGTTCAGAAACATTACAACCTGGTCTTGACTTAGTAGGTAAAATCTAAGGAGGCATTGATTTGAATGCTTAATGATCAGCTAAAATCACAATTGCAACAATTACTTCAATTGATGGAAGGTGACGTTGTACTAAGTGCAAGTCTTGGTTCAGATGATAAATCTAAAGAATTAAAAGAATTGCTAGACGAAGTAGCTGCAGCGTCTTCAAACATAACAATTGAAGCAAAAGACCTAAAACGTACGCCAAGCTTTACTGTTAATAGACCTGATGAAGACACAGGTGTAACATTTGCTGGTTTACCTATGGGTCATGAGTTTAATTCTCTTGTATTAGCTTTATTACAAGTAAGTGGTCGTGCGCCTAAAGAAGAACAATCTGTCATAGATCAAATTAAAGCTTTAGACCGCCCGCTTAATTTTGAAACGTATATCAGTTTAACATGTCAAAAATGCCCTGATGTTGTTCAGGCTTTAAATTTAATGAGCTTATTAAATCCTAATATCACTCACACTATGGTTGATGGTGCAATCTTTAGAGATGAATCTGAAGATATCATGGCAGTGCCCGCTATCTATTTAAATGGTGAAGAATTTGGTAATGGCCGTATGACTGTTCAAGATATATTAACTGAATTAGGCAGTAAAGTAGACCCATCAGAGTTTAATGATAAAGCGCCTTATGACGTGTTAATCGTTGGTGGTGGCCCTGCAAGTGGGAGTGCTGCGATTTACACAGCTCGTAAAGGATTACGCACTGGTATTGTTGCCGATCGCATCGGCGGGCAAGTGAATGATACTGCAACAATTGAAAACTTTGTCACTGTTAAAGAAACAGACGGGCCTAAGTTTTCATCTGCACTTGAAGATCATGTAAAACAGTATAATGTTGATATGATGACAGGTGTCAGAGCGAGCGACATTGAAAAAACAGATAACGGTATAGTTGTTACTTTAGATAATGACGCTAAATTACAAAGTAAAACTGTTATCATTGCTACAGGTGCACGTTGGCGGAAACTAGAAGTACCTGGTGAAGAAGCGCTTATCAATAAAGGCGTTGCATTCTGTCCGCACTGTGACGGTCCTTTATTCGAAAATAAAAACGTCGCTGTCGTAGGAGGCGGAAACTCTGGTGTTGAAGCTGCAATAGACTTAGCAGGTATTGTAGAGCACGTAACACTATTTGAACGTAACGCTAGCCTTAAAGCAGATGACGTACTACAAGAACGTTTGAGCTCTTTACCAAACGTTACAATTATTAAAAATGCTCAAACTACTGAAGTGCTTGGTGAAAATTCAGTTACTGGTCTTAAATACCAAGACAAAGAAACGGGCGAAGACCATACTGTTGAATTGGAAGGTATATTCGTTCAAATCGGGTTACTACCAAATACAGAATGGCTTGACAATTATGTCGAATTAAATCAAGCGAATGAAATTATAATTGATCGTACCAACGCCACAAGTATTCCTGGCATATTCGCAGCAGGTGACGTAACAGACGATCGTAACAAACAAATTATAATTTCAATGGGCGCTGGCGCAAATGCCGCACTCAATGCATTTGATTATATTATTCGTCACTAAATTACATGCCCTATTAAAATCAATAGATAACTTTCTAGGAGGACCAAATCGGTTCTCCTTTTTTATGTTTTCAGTTAATAAATCGTACCGTTTTGATGTTTTAACATCCATAACAAATCGTTTAAGTCAGATTGCACTTTTATATTTCGTTCAAAAGATTGTGCGTTTATGTATCATTCGTCTATATAAATCAGTAGCTTGAGATGATACCCTTAAGTTATAATTTCAAGAGCAAATAGATTATGATATAAACAGGACTATGATTAAAGGAGTAGTACGTTCTATGAAAAAAAGTATATTTTTATCGTTAGTACTCATGCTAACTGCTATACTCGCCGCATGTTCTAACGAAGATTCGAATGATGACCAACAACACAGTGACAGACACGCACCTACCGATGTCAAAAAATTAACAGAAAATGACATTTTTAGTTCGAATAAAACAGATGAAGCCATTAGTGAAGAGGAAATGAATAAAGCAATTAAAAAGTATTTAGATGTTAACTCAGATATTATAGACAACAAATATTTAATACAGTATAAACTAGATAAACAAACGGGTACTGATACTAAAATTACAGATGCTCAAGCAAAAAGATTATCAGATTTGTCTCACAACGCTATCAAAAATGATGTACGCTTCGAGAAATTCGTCAAAGAAAATCATTTACCAAAAGGTTATAAAACCCATGTTGACCGTATTATCACTTACTTCACAGCTTTAAATAGCACAATTAAAGATGCTGATAAACAAATTGAAGAAGTGAATTACCAACCCCAGAACAAATTGAACGTTGTAGATGTATCGACAGAATACGCTGGAGATGTAAATGGTAAACAACAAGAAAAAATTAAAAAATTCCTTAAAGAAAAAGGCATAAAAAGTGACGCAGTAGATAAATAACCACATTATTTATTTTTATGAAAATAATAATCATAATTGTGAACATTATTTTAAATAAATGTCATATTTACTTTACTTAATAAGAGATTAAATCAATAGCATTACAAAACGATGACATCTTTAATTTCCAGTCTCATAAAGCTTTTTAAACGCTTACACATTATTTTTCGAAAAACATTGACTTATATTTGTAAAAAACCTTACATGATTGTAAGGTTTTTTAATATGATATGTCTTTTTTTCTCAGAGTTGTGTTTGTTATCCTTTAGTATAAGATCAAATACAGTAAACGTAGGAGCACAGTCGAGAAACCATTTTAAGGAGGTAGCACCCATGGTGATAACTATTTTACTAGGTGCAATGGCTGCTGTCTTCATAGCTTTTAATCTCTTTGAGAAGAAAGAAACATATGGCGTTATCTCATATAAATCAATTGCTCTAAGTATAACTTACGTCATACTAGCAGTTATTGTCGGTAGTTTTTTAGACAATATACACACAATTTTTCAAGGATTTCATGATAGCTTAACAGCAGCAAAAAGATATTAACTGACAGGGCAGAGTTCACATTTCTCTAAAATGATTGCTCAGTTGCGCCCTGCCAAGGATGGCTAGTTAATGTAAATATAAAGCTTGAAGCGTGTTTTCATTCCTGGCCATCTATTGATAGCATACTGAGACCCACAGAAGTCTGTATCAGAAACTACAGCACCAAATCATACGCATTGGCAAGTATGTACGTTCAAAATTAAAATACTTAAATATAACAGTGCGCCTTATTTAACGAAGGTGCATTTTATTTTTATTTTGGCCGTGAGTATTTATCTTTAGATTCTTATGCTATTTTTCAACTTCATACGGTACACAATTTTCTATTTTTTTGTCTATTACAGTATCTTTATTTTCATACCCTAAATATACTAAGCAACATCTGATTACGACTTGATGCGCAATAATTACAATAGATTCTAAAGATGGGTCTACTTCATTTTTAAAGAAAGCTTCTACACGTTTCAATACATCTTCATAACTTTCACCTTCTGGCGCTTTTTGAGTAAAGCTGTGTCTAAATGCATGATATGCGCCATTACCAAAATATGCTGCATATTGAGGATCTTGTTCAACTTCACTCACTTTTTTACCTTCAAAAATACCTAAAGAACGTTCTCTTAATAAAGGGGTCACAGTTGCAGGGATAAATTTATCAAAAATTGCATTATATGTTTGCCTAGTTCTCGTTAAATCTGATAAATAGATATGGTCAATCTTCATTTTATTAAAATGATATTGTAATCGTTGTGCGCCGCGCGCTCCTTTTTCCGTTAAAGGCACGTCTAATTGGCCACAAAAATAATGATTCCCTTCTTTTTTATCATAATTAGATTTAGATTCACCATGTCGAATTAAGTATATTTTCATATTGATTTATCCTCCTTTTTATCTCATCTAACACTTTTGTTAGATGGAGCATATAGACTATAATTCATTTTTTATTGTTGTTATGATTAACATGAGGTGATAAAAATGAATGAACAATCATTACATTCGGATACACAAGGCGGTCGCGTTCTATCTTCTATCAGTTATTTTAGTATATTTTTTGCACCTATTATTTTACCAATCATTATTTGGATTTTTGCTGATAAGCCAGCGTCTGCGCATGCAGCTAAATCGTTATTTTATCATATTATCACATATATCGGTCCAGTCTTCATTGCAATTACGTTAGGTTTAGGAAGCACACTCCTCAATCAGCAACAAAACACGATTACTGTTATCGCTATTATTTTCTCTATCATTTTAATCATATTGACCATTTGGTATACAATTAAAAACGTTTATCGCGGTGTTAAAGTACTAATTTCTGAAAATGCTTATTTTAACCCGTAAAATAATATTTAAAAAGGAGGATGGTTCTTAATAAACGTGAAACCATCCTCCCTTTTTATATTCGCTTTTATTAACTACTTTTACTAAATAGTAAGTTAAGTGACAGACCTATTAAAACTGTTCCTACTGCGTAATCAAAAATGGCTTTGACTTTTCTATTAGCAAAAAGTAGCTTGATATATTGAAAAATATAAACACAAAAAATAAACCATAATAAAATAACTGTAGTTACAATCGCTGACAGTATGGCTATTTGTGTTGTAACGCCTTCACCCGTACTTAAAAATTGCGGTAAAATACTTATGTAATAGAGTAGTGCTTTCGGATTTAATATGGTACTCAAAAAGCCTTGTCTATAAGAGCTTAAATAACTAAACTGTTGCGCTTCGATTTGCGTTACAGAAAAATTCATACCTTGACGTGCACTTATAATACTTTTTATCCCTAGATATATAAGATAACCAGCGCCAAGTATTTTAATTACTAAGAATACATAATACATATTTGCTAATATAAAAATAATACCAAAAACCGCTAATAAAGAATAAACAACGTGACCGGTTGTGATACCTAACGCTGCCATTGCGCCATTACCTTTACCTGAAGTAATCGAATTTTTCATTACTACAAAAAAATCTGGACCAGGGACGATAATAATCATTAAAGTAATTGTAATAAATGCGGCTAATCCTTCCATTCTATGCACCTCCACTTTGTTTATGTTATCAAGATGCACTGACCATCGCAACACGCTAGTCCATTATTTTTTAATAATTCAAAGAAAGTATATTACAAGCTAGGCCTTAAACATTTTACTATAAAAATACACCGTCTGAATTGATTCAAATTAAACGATTATGCTATATTACCTGTGTAGTCGAGAATCGGCTACTTGTCTTTTATATTCATAAACATATTACACTTAATAGAGAGCAGGACAGAAACGATTTTACTCAAAAGTTTTCACCCTGCTCTCTTCTATTTTATTAGCAATAACTCAATGAATCGAGAATAAGCTAATCTTTATTTTTCGATCTTTTTATATTTTGTCTAGAAAAAACTATCGCATATTGCGTAAGCTGTAAGTTCTATTCTAAACCTCCAAAGCAAATCAAACACATTAAAGACTAACATTAGCCAATAAGAGGATTACACATCTTCTTAATATTGATTGATACAATAAACATTAACTTATTAATTTCAAACCAATCGTACTGCCTAATATGACAATAATACAGATAATTCTTTTTATATCAGTTGACTCTTTATAAAATAGCATACCTAAAACAGCCCCTCCGACTGCACCAATACCAGTCCATACAGCATAAGCCGTACTCATAGGCAATTGGTTCATTGCTATGGATAACGCTAAGAAACTCACTGCAAAGAAAGCTATCATCCATCCAAGCGAACGCCATTTACGACTATGCACATAAGCATTCAAAAACGTGATACCTAACATTTCAAAAACACCTGCAAAAATTAATAAAATCCAAGCCATTACGAACGCCCCCCATCACTTGTTGTCACTAATTTCAAGCTAATTACACCTAATAATAATGTTATTATTAAAATAATTTTCCCTAAATTAAATGGTTGTCCAAAAAATAGAAAATCAAATAATGTCACACCGGTCGTACCAAGTCCAACAAACACTGCATAAGATGTTCCTACTGGCAATACTTTAGATGCTTCAATAAGCAAGTAAAAGCTTAAAAATATAGCAATGATAGTTAAAATCCATTCAAATACTGATGAAGCATGCGTTAAACCAATCACCCATCCTACTTCAAAGACAGCTGCAATAATAATTTTTAACCAATTCATAATAAGATACCTCCTAAAAAAGTTAAAAAAGCCCGGGAGATAGTTGTTCATACTATCTCCCAGGCTTTTATCCTTCCGTGTCACATCATATATGTGGCTTTCTCTCGGACCGAACCAACAAAAATGTTGTGGAACCCTAGAAAGCGTTTATTCAATTATTTAAATCATATCAAATTACACTTTTATATTCAAGCTTAAGAAATGAATTTTATCATAAATTATAATAATTATCATAAGGAAAACGCTTAACATAAGATTAACGCTTAATTTTGCACTTTTTTTATAATTTTTCGAGTCAAAACTCTCTACATTTTATGAATTTTAATGTATACTAAGCATTAAATTATAATAATTATAATTTAATAGCGTGATTGATGAAACTCATTCTCAATTAAGTACTTTGATTAATTAAACTATAAATTTTTATAAAAGCGAGGGATTATGATGAAATTATTAAATTACAAAATGCAAAATGATGAACTTATTGCTACTGTATTATCCGACAAGAAACAAATATTCAAATATACTTTTGATATCAATACACCTGAATACG
The DNA here is from genome assembly GCF_017891975.1 of Staphylococcus sp. GDY8P131P. Classification (NCBI taxonomy): domain Bacteria; kingdom Bacillati; phylum Bacillota; class Bacilli; order Caryophanales; family Staphylococcaceae; genus Staphylococcus; species Staphylococcus sp. GDY8P131P. The sequence continues at coordinate 64,218 of NZ_JAESKF010000003.1, read as the reverse complement.
AGATTTTAGATGTACTTGAGGAAATCAATCACTATGTAGATAACGGTCAACATCCACTAGGCTGTTCATTATTAAAAAACTATTCACACGAGGATGTGAGCCACAATATTTTATAATCTAAATCCTCGACCAAAAAGGTGAGTATAACTGATGCATACGAATCAGTATACTCATCTTTTAATTTTTGATTAGCACCAATAACATATCTGTTTTTAATTTTCGATATCATGTTTAAAATTAAATACACGCAGGAGAACGTCCCTGGATATATTAATATTCTATTTCATAATTTGGATAGGCTTTATTTGCAATAGCCCCATAAATCACCGCATTAAAAACACGACATTTATTGGCTTTTTTGTTTTATATCTAACTATACCCTTTCTTTACATAATCATTTATAATATATATAAACCGTATTTTAAATTTAATATGCATAATATCATTATAAATAACAAGACGAATGCGTTAATCCTAGAAAGTAAAAGGGTAAATATATAATAAGAGCATGTGTCATAATCAAATTACATAAGGAGGGACGCAAAATGTGGATTATCTCAATATTACTCATTATTGTTGGTATTGTGTTGCTCATCCTAAATAATCGTATACCAAAAAAAGAAAACGTGGGCAAAAAACAAAGTTTAGTTAGCTTCGGCGTTGTTTGTTTAGTTATTGGTATTTTTGGATTGATTGGTCAGATTATTAAGTCAATAATATAATACGTTTCATATAAGAAGGCTGAGACAAATTTAGTACAATGTCTCAGCCTTAAATATCATATTGGCAGTAGATAACTGGAATGAAAATACACTGATATTAAATTTTTAAAGTACCACTTCTTAATTTATTAAGTTGAAGGCACTTATGGCAAGCATTTTAGCTCTTGCATGCTTTTTTTCTAGTCACCTTTACCGAGATAGGACAGAAACCATTTTAGAAACATACGTTTTCTGTCGTATTCTATTATGCATGAACTTGCTTTATACGATGCTCTAAACCTTAGTAGTCCTTATATACAAATCTTAGCAAATGTATACTTATTACTGTTTGCTACCTACATATTAAATAAATCATTAAAAGATTCTGCCATTGTAGGATGGGTATAAATATTCTCTTTCAATACTTCAAAAGGTAAGCGTTGATCGATTGCTAATTTTATTAAATTAATGATTTCTTCTGATTGTAAACCATATAATGTCGCACCTAGTATTTCATTTGTTTCTTTGTTAACTACTGATTTAAACAAACCTCTTGTGTCATTGTTTACTTTGTGACGTGGGATTGTATTAACTGGAACTGCATTTTCTAAAATTTGATAACCTTGCGTTTTGGCTTCTCCTGCTGTCAAACCAACGCGTGATAATGGAGGATCAATAAATACTGTATAAGGTACAACGCCACGATTTTCAGTTGTACGTTCGCCTTTCCCAAATAACTGGTCTTTGACGATTCTAAAGTCATCTAATGAAATATAAGTGAATTGCATACCGCCTTTCACATCACCTAATGCGTATATATGTGGTACATCAGTTTGTAAATGTTTGTCTACTTTTATTTCACCACGTTCACCAATTTTGATGTCCGTATTTTCTAGTCCAAAATCTACATTAGGTTTACGGCCAGTTGCTAATAATACGGCATCTGCTTCATAGTTACCTTTCGTAGTGTGCACAATCGTGCCAGAAGTTGTATCTTCAAAACGTTCTGTATCTGCGTTCAATACGAGGTTTACGCCTTTATTTTCTAAATCCTTCTTAACTTCAGAAACAATCTCTTTATCTTCTTTAGGCATAATATCATCATGTTTTTCTAAAATTGTGACTTGTGTACCAAAATTCGCAAACATAGAAGCAAATTCTAATGCAATATATCCTCCACCAACGATAACTAACTGTTTAGGTTGAGTTGTCAACGCCATAATACCTGTAGAATCGTATAAATGTTGTGACGTCTCTACACCATCAATGGATGGAATAACGGGATTCGCACCTGTGTTTATAACAATGTCAGTTGCTGTGATTGTTTCTTGTATTTGATCGTCTTCATCTAATAAATCAATTTCTTTATTAGACGTAAATACTGCCTTATAATCTAGGACACTTATATTGTTATCATCTGCTAAATTATGATAATTTTTGCTATTTAAAGCATTAACTACGTCGCTTTTTCTAGAAAAAGCTTCATCAAATGAACCATGCTCTAATCCTTCGTGTACAAGCGTTTTAGAAGGAATACATCCTATATTAATGCATGTACCACCATACATTTTCTTAGATTTTTCAACTACAGCGACACTTTTCCCTTGTCCAGCTGCAAATTTGGCTAATGTTTTGCCGCCTTTACCGAATCCTATAATAAGTAAATCAAATTGTTTCATTAGTATCCTCCTTAAGCGTTTCATTTAAAACATCACGTATTGTAATACCTTTATAATAATCGATTAATATCTGCTGTTCCTTTTTGTGGAACTTAGACATTGTATTACCAATCTCTCTAGATATTTCACAATTATTGCTTTCATCTCCAGTATATATACGTCCTTCCGATTTATCTTCATTAAAAAGTATAAATAATTCAGCTAAATTCACCCGAGCCGTTGTAATGTTGGCTCGATACCCACCAAACTTACCTCTTGATGTTTCTAGATATTGGTATTGATTTAATTTACGCGTCACCCTACGTAATTGCACTGGGTTTACACAAATACGTTCAGCTAATTCAGTGCTATTAAAACGTTCATCAAAATGCTTTACCAAAAATGATAATAAGTGTACTGCTATATTAAATTCTAAATTCATAGTCTCACCTTTTGATTTTAATTGAAACTTTTATAGTTACATTTAAACATACAATTTTATTTCACACAAATCATTTGTTTAATCCTTTGCTATATTATAACGAAAAGCGTTCAAAATGATTTAACATCTCTCCTCTTCATGGAACTTATAATCATGCACCTCTTATTTTATTATCGTATACCATATATATCTTTAAACAACTGACATATAAATCCACCTTCTTTTTGTCCCAGTAAGCGCTTCACATCATTTCCATTAAACCCACTTTCTCTTGTAGTCACTATCGTGTAATGACTATTACATTTAAAATGAATTGTGACTGAATGCGATGCTCCTCATTTAAAGTTAATTTCTTCATTTTCAACAATATTTTTTATAAATATATTAATTTCAGCATTATACGCCTCATATCGTAAGTTGTTGTTTTTCCTTAACATCAACGCTCAGAGCCAGAGGAAAACCAGAATCCTCCAACACAATCTGGATTTACAAAAGCTTCAAACACTTTATCACTAGGCACATTGTTTTACATTTTCGTTACTATATCCAATAAATTCACAACCTTTCTCCTAAAATAAATCTTTTATCTACCAACCATATGTTCATTTTCAACTGTTTCATTATTGGCTATGTATTATGTCATACCCTAAAATGTAACTAGGTATTACGGAATCAGTAATACAATTGCAAATTACTTATAACTTATATATTATTAATAATTTTGTTATAATTTAACAATCACTAAATATATAGATTTAGGAGCTAATTATGAAAAACATCTTAAAAACTTATTTATATTATTTAATTATGCTCGTTATTGTCGGCATAGTATTACTCGGTTTATATTTCACATACGTATGGAATCAGGACCAACCTCAGAACCATGATCAATCCCAGCATCAAGATCAATCCCATAACCAAGACCAATCTCAAAATCAGGATAAATACCAAAATTTCTCTCAATTAAAATCAGACACTGAGAAAAATAGCGATTGGCAAAGAAACATTAAGAAAACTAATAATAAAGATATATTAATCACTGCTATCCATGGTGGTGGCATTGAACCTGGTACTTCTGAATTAGCTAAGATTATCTCTAAAAAAGGAGATTTCAACTTATACAGCTTTGAAGGATTATTAAAATCAAATAATAAACAATTACATATTACTTCTACTCGTTTTGATGATTCTAAATTAAAAGAAATGAGTAATAAATCTAAAGAATCTATTTCTATACATGGCTTTCAAAGCGATGAGAATGCAGTTTATATTGGTGGCCGGGATAAAAAAATGGCCGATTCAATTAAGAAAGAATTAGAAAAAGAAGGATTTAATGTAGAGGAAAGTCCCAACCGTATTGACGGGAGTTCAAATAATAACTTTATTAATAAAAACGACAGTGGTTCTGGTGTACAACTTGAGATATCTACTTCTATCAGAAAATCGTTTTTCAAAAAAGATAACTTAGACAGAAAAACGAGAGAGAACACTTCTAAATATCGTCAATCTATTTATGATTTTGCAGAAGCTGTCACTAAAGGCATTCACTCTCAAACATAAAAAATTTAATTTATTAAATAACTCATTTTAAAATAAATTCAACGAAGGTATCTTTATTTTATTTTCGTTAACTGAGGTTATTTTGTATTATACAGGCTAAGACTTTTTAATAGTTGCCTTATAAAAACGTCACGATTAGTATATTTTAATTCTAGTTTACTACAGCCAAGCATATTGAGAGCCTGGGGCATATATTGCTCCCCCAGGCTCTTCTTATTCTACAAACTATTTAACGAATACCCACTATAACGCATCTTTCAAATGGTGTACCATTTGTCTAAAGCATTTAACAATTACTACACTACCAATATCATTTTATGCTTTTTAAAATAATAGACATCACTGCACACACCACCGTAATTAATAAGAAGATATTCATTATAATCATATCTGTACCATACACGTCGAAGCCTAATTTAAAATTCCCAGAATGATTACCCACGTAACTATTTATAAATACAATAATCAACACGCCAATTGCAGACAGAATTCCAATAAAATCAAATAATAATTTAACACGTCGATGTTTAATTCCTTTTGTTAACATAGCATTTCACCTCAAGTTTTATAATTATCTTTTGATTTATATTTTATAACTAAGTAAAGTGCTCTATATGTGTGATTGAATCATAAACTTTATACATACACTTGTTCATTTTTGGCTATCACTAAATGAAGTTCATTTATTTTTTTATTGATGTATGTCCTTTTTGATACGATATCTACGGTTCATTATTCCAATCAACACACCAAATATCATATATATAATATAAATCCAAAATCCCTTGCCTTCAAATGATTTTAAATTTGTATATTCAAAAATAAGGTAAATAGACCCTATCAATAAAAAAGCATATAATAACGTAAAATAATGATTAAAATATTTCATAAACATGCCCCTACGATATCAATATTAATTATTTTGATATCTTTCTAAATCATACTCTCTGAACTTAGACACCTACGTTTTAATATTTGAAATAATGTATATATTAGTCTCTCAATTTCTATGCATAGAGTTAATTTAACACGACATGATACATTCCACAACTTTAATAAAAAGAGAAAAACAGTACTAACACAAGATTAGAACAGACTGAATATAGAAGGTAAAACGCTTATATAAGGACTATTTCTATTTCAAATACACATATTCTAAATTATATTGAAGGCCGAGACATTATAAATGTTCGGCCTTATTGACAGTAGCAATTTTTATTTGATTTTTAAAATTTGTCCTATTTTCAAACTATTCGACGTTAATTTATTATCCTTTTTAATTTTTTCTACACTCGTCCCTTGCTTTTTAGCAATGCTGTAGAGCGTATCTCCCTTTTTAACAGTGTGTGTTTTAACTAAGTATAAAGTTTGCCCTTTACTAATATGATCTGATTTTAAGTTATTCCATTTTTTTATATTATCTACACTCACTTTACTTCTTTTCGAAATATTATAAAGCGTATCTCCCTCGACTACCTTGTGTGTATCGCCAGTAATCGAATCACTCGGTGTTTCGGGATTTTTCAACTTCAATACTTGCCCCACAGTTAAATTGTTACTACTTAAGTTATTCCATTTTTTTATATTATCAATTGAAACACCACTTCGTCTTGAAATACTGTAAAGCGTATCTCCTTTTGTCACTTTGTATGTGCTGCCAGTAATAGCATCATCACTATCGTCACCTGAAAGAGATTTATAATGTTTTTGTACTAAACTGTAAAATTGGTTCATGTCATATCCCCATTGACTAAAATAACCAATAGGATCCGTATGGTTTGTGCCACCCCAATACTGACTTACAGCATTATGACTAATAATTGTCCCTGTACCTTGGTTGTTATCTGCAAGAGAAGGTTGTAAACCATTAGCTTTCAACATTTTTGCTGTTAAATAGGCCTGGTTATTTACAGATTTAGCGAATTCATCAAATGTATTAGACCTTGTTAATTCGATTTGATAAAAATAAGGGTTCGCGTTTGCGCCAGCCCCCCAAGCTAAATATTGGCTTGGGGCAGTTTGAATAATTTTATCACTACTCGCGTATGCGTGAACAAATGCACTATTGTAATTGTTGTACATATAATTCACTTCACCATCAATCGTGCTATTTGGATTAGCCGTTTCATGAATAACTACACCAATGTATTTGCCAGACTTATAACTATACTGTGGCAAATTATTTATTCTAGTATCTTGAACAATCTTCGCTGGCTTAATATTATTATTTGCTATATATGTATTCACATCTTGATAAGCACGATTTGCAGCAAAACTTCTCATCTCTGTACTATTATGTTCTGCAACTTTATTATGTAATTTTAAATCTTCTGGTGTCAGTGCATTTTTCAATTGTTGTGGGCTCATTTTTTGAGCTTCTTCATAATCAATCGCTTTGCTGGTGTCCTCTCTATTTTGCTTATTGCTTTTATCTGTGTTTTGTTCATTATTATCTTGGGCAGCCATCGCCGTTTGCGAAAGTAGCAAGCTAGAAACCAATAATAGTGAAACACCAAACCTAAATTTCATAACAACATCTCCCTAGTTAAAATTTGAATCATATTACATGTCGATTTCAAAAAAATTCATTTTCAAAACCTCTTTAATTTATTCTATATTAATTTTGAAACATTTACAAAATGTTATTTTATTTGGCTCATTATAATAACAAAAATTATATTTTAATTATTTACAAAAAAAGCCGCTACTCATTTCGAGTAACGACTTTGATTATATATCTGTAAAAACACTTGATAAAATCGCGACTAAAGCCACTATGAGCACTAATACTAATATTGAGTCAATTTTCCTTTGGTTCCGCTTATTCATAGGTTTTTTAAACTCTTTTATTGCTACAATACCAGCGCTTACCACAATGATTAAACAGATTACATGAAATAACAAAATCAGTACAGACACCACGAACACCCCAAATCGTTAAAAATGCGCTTATTCAGTAATATTCACCTTAATATATCCTTACGAATAAGTTACACTGCTTATTTATTCATACCCATTTTATAAACTAAAATAACCAGATTTTTACATTTCAAATTGACTATAGATAATGTTAAAAAGATTTGACATATTACGCAATTTTTTTATGTTAATGATACGTTAAACCTATTTTAATTTCGAGGTGTCATATATGAAATATTTAATTATTTTTATTGTAGTTCTATTGTTTTCAGCTAGTTGGAACGTCTTGTCTCATAAATTTTTACCTTCAGAGCTAACTGACCACCCAAACGATCAATTTGACGAGAGGCAAAGAAAAATGTTTTTAGCGGTTTTAGCAAGAACCTGCGTATGGAGTGTATATAGTTTGTTATTTATTCTTATCATGCGCTTATTAAATGTGTGGGATTTTAATCATAGTCTATTTGGAAACTATCCAGAAATAACTATGATATTCATTATTTTCTCATTAGCTATTATGAACTATTTCTATATTAGACGTAAATATATGTCAAAAGGTCATTAAATCAAAAATAAAATTAACGTTTATCGTCATAGCAATGCATTTCTCAATTCACATGAAACCAAGTCGTGAATGTATCTAGACAAATTATTAATGCTATTGAAAACAATCAATACAACTCTTCGTGATCTTTGGCATTCAAACTTGCTAAAATACATGGGGCCACAGTTGATGATTTAATTCGTTAATTACTTATTAATCATAAAGATAAGCCTATTCCGCTTCAATTCGCATATACATTTCCATTTATGTATAAAAAAATGACGCAACCATACTATTGAATTTTATCATTCATTATGTTCATATTTCTCTACTTATATGCTTTATGATTTACTTTAGTATTAATTGGTAAAATGCTAAATCTAACCACTGTTCAAATTTATAACCAACACATTTTATATTCCCACATGCTTCAAAACCGTATTTCTGATGAAGTTTTATACTCCCGACATTAGAAGCATCAATACCTGCTACGATTGTTTTAAAATTATTTTTTGTGATTTCATCAATTAATTTAGTTAATAATTGGGAAGCAATACCCTCATGACGTGTTTCGGGAGCAACGTAAATAGAATGCTCCACTGTATATTGATATGCTACCCAATTCCTAAATGGTCCGTATGTTGCAAATCCAACCACTTTACCGTTTTTAACGTAAACAAAAACAGGTTCCGCTTTTTCTAATTTCGAATAAAACCACACTTCTCTTTCTGCTAATGTAACTGGTTCATATGTATAAACTGCAGTAGTGTTTAAAATCGCATCATTATAAATAGCTAAAATAGCTTGTAAGTCTGTTTGTTGTGCATGTCGTATCATAAAATATCACCTCTCACTTATTGTATATTGAATGTAAACCAGCAGCAAATTAATGTTAGAAAATATAACAAAAAACACTCATCATAACTGTCATCAGTTAGCAAATGAGTGTTGTCCATTAAATGATTTACATAAAAAACGCATATACTTATCAGTTATTATTTATTAATAAATTGTAATTCATAAAGTGCTTTTTCTTCATACGTATTAAATCTATCTAGCTTACCATTTAACATAATCGTTTTTTCTTTTCTACTTACATTATGGTAATAAGTAATTTTTATATTTAAATGAGACTCATAACCATTATTTTGAATCGTAGACTGTAATTCATCGAAAACATCTTTATTGATTGGTAACAAATAGCTTTCTTTACTAGGTAAAATACTCACATATTTTTTCTGAATTACACTATCTTCATCTAACAAAATTTCAATCTTAATGTATTTAGCTGCGCCGCCTCCTAAATTATACATCTTTAAATAGTCTTGATGATTAAGAGAATCAGCGCTTGTATTAATCATTTGTAATTGGTTATCTTTATCTAGAGAAAGTAGAATCTGATTAAACCCTAAAGCAGGAATAAATGTGATTTTCATTTGATATAATTGAATCGAAACTGAAATAAAATAAAACAATGCCATTATAAATGTTCCTATAGAACCAATGGCGGAAATGATATTAATCATAATAAGCCACCTTTAAATTTAAAATTAGAGATGGTCGTTGATTACCGCAACGCTTTTTACAATTGTTCATCATTTTCTACCCGTTATATTAAGAAATTGTTGTATCATTCATTGGCTTTCCATTATATTGTGTCTTTATTTATTCTTTTTAAGTGCCCCAACAATAAGTGAAACTACAAAAATAAGTACGATAGCGCCGATAAGCGCTGGGAAGATTGGGACGCCGCCCCATACTGGTCCCCAAGTACCTAATAATCTGCTCCCTATAGCTGAACCGATAAGTCCAGCAATAATGTTTCCAATGATGCCTCCTGGGATATCTTTACCTACAATAGCACCTGCAATCCAGCCGATCAAACCACCGACAATAATCATTATTATAAAACTCATATGAATAATCTCCTTCTTAACTATAAATTTTAAGATACACGAATATTGCGATAATCAACATGAAAATACAATACCATACATACTTTTAATTCGTAAATAGCTATAAAATGCTAAATAAAAAAGACCCCTAATTAAAGGGGCCTTTATAACGGGAGTTATGAATCTTCTGCATACCCAAGGGCACACAGAAAACCCATCTCCTCATTTTCGCACACCCGAGGGCATGCAAAGTACATTATAAAACGCATTAGTAAGAATGTAAATCTTAAATTGATATTTTTTCTACTAAACTATAACACAATATTTAAGTTACTTCGTCCGCATTATAAAATAATGACAATACAAAAACCTCGTAAGCTTTCTGCCTACGAGGTTTACAGATACAATATTTATTATTGTTCTTCTTTAACATATGGTAATAATGCCATATGACGTGCACGTTTAATAGCTAAAGTTAACATACGTTGGTATTTAGCTGAAGTACCTGTTACACGACGTGGTAAAATTTTACCGCGTTCTGAGATAAAACGTTTTAATAATTCTGTATCTTTATAGTCGATATGTGTAATGCCATTTGCTGTGAAATAACAAACCTTTTTACGACGACGTCCGCCTCTTCTTGGTCCACCTGCCATGGTAACTGCCTCCTTTTAAAAAATTTTATATTTTATATGTTCACTATAATTAAAATGGTAAATCATCATCACTAATATCAATAGGTCCGTTTGCGTTCGCAAATGGGTTGTTTGATTGATTATGATTTGATGAATTATTGTTATTATTTTGATAAGAAGACGTGTTTTGTCCATATTGTTGTCCACCAAAGTTTTGGAAATTATTATTTCCTTCTTGAGCATGACGCTGATTTTGGTTTTTAGGTTCAAGGAATTGAACACTATCACAGACAACTTCAGTCACAAATATACGACGACCTTCTTGGTTTTCATAGCTACGTGATTGAATGCGACCGTCAACGCCAGCTAAACTACCTTTGAATAAGTAGTTGCTTACATTTTCTGCTTGTTTTCTAAAAACAACGCAGTTAATGAAATCAGCTTCGCGTTCCCCTTGCGCATTTGTAAACGTACGATTTACCGCTAGAGTAAAAGTCGCAACACTCACGCCTGAGGGTGTTGTTCTATATTCTGGATCTTTCGTTAAACGACCGACTAAAACAACTCTATTTATCATTTAAACGACCCCCATTTATTATTTTCTTGTCTTATCTTCGTCTTCACGAATTACGATATAACGGATGATATCATCTGTAATTTTAGCTAAACGTTGGAATTCGTCAGTAGCTTCGTTATCTTCAGTTTGGATACGTACGATATTGTAGTAACCTTCACTGAAATCATTAATTTCATAAGCTAAACGACGTTTGCCCCAATCTTTAGTTTCTAAAACCTCTGATCCGTGAGAAGCTAAGATACCGTTGAAACGATCAACAACAGCTTTTTTAGCATCTTCTTCAATGTTTGGACGAACGATGTACATAACTTCATATGTTCTCATTTATAATTGCACCTCCTTGTGGTCTATACGGCTCACCATCTAATGTGGTAAGCAAGGAATAATTTTCATTACTCACAATCAAGAATTATAGCACACGCCTTTACATTTTACAATGATTAACAGACGTTCAAACGTATATTTTTTATTGAATGTTTCATATGAAACATCTAGAAATACGAGTACATTTAATGAAATTCCAAAATCACAATAAACGCATACTTTAAATCATGAACCCCATTTATATTTTATAAAAATTTCTTATTTATATAATTAAAAATCACTTGAGACAAACTTGATAAATAATTTTAATTCTACTAGCATGTCAAATATGTTCTTGTTTTATATGTTTTTGTAGCAAAAAACGCTTACATTATTTACATCATTCTATATTTAAAAAGGAGATTTATATGAGTTCAATAATCAGAAAAGGGTTTTTATCAATTAGTATTCTATTTGCAACTACAATGACTTTGAATGCTGCACATGCAGCTGAAGATACAGCTAACCAAAAAGGCACAATGGGCTACGGATACCAAAAATACCTTGACGAACATCCAGAAAAAGCTCAAAAAGAAAAACCTGAAAGTAGTTTTCGTTCTGAAGCTGGCACAACAGCTGCTGGAGAACGCGTCTTAGATATATCAGAATGGCAAGGTGACCTAACAGCTCAACAAGTAAAAGACTTAAAATCAAATTACGACTTTATTATTATTCGCGCCCAATACGGATCCGAAAAAGTTGACGCTACATTAGAACACAATTCAAATTTGTTAGATAAATATAACTTAGATTTCGGTGTTTATTCCTACAGCATGTATGAAAATCCAGAGGACGCACGATATGAAGCACAAACATTATATAACCGAGCACCTAAAGCTAGCTTTTATATTAATGACTTTGAAGAAAACACCGTAACATCTGGCACGACAGAAGAAAGTACTTCCGCATGGTATGATGAAATGCGCAGCCTTGCTGGTGATAAAAAAATCTTATTCTATTCTTATGAAAACTTTATGAAAGAACATGCTTCGGAATCTGTTGGTCAATACGATGGCTATTGGATAGCTAATTATAATCCAGGACAACCAACTCAAGAACATGTGTTATGGCAATATACAGATAGCTACGCATCACCTGAATTAAATCAAAATGTAGATGCAAATTATACTGGCCCTGGTGTAGATACATCATGGTTCACATCATAAGTGTTTTAAAATAACTGCACAATGTGTTATAAAAACATCCACAACATATAAGAAGCAAGGCAGTAATCCAATGTTTCTAAAATTGATTGCTGCCCTATTTTTATTTTGGGTACACATATATAAGCTCAAGTCTTTCTTTTTAATTTATATATCACTCAAACAAAAATCTAACCAATCAATATAAGCTTGTTCACGAAGTATTGCCTTTTTCAATATACGAATATGTTGAGCATCTTTAGTAGAATCAAGACTTTTAAAAATCGACTCTAAGTAACTTAGCTTTTCTAACTTATATGTTTGCTTACTTACTAAAAGATTTTTCTTCTCTTCAGCCTTTAAATAATCATAGAAGTAAACTTTAATTGCAAAAGGGTCTTTATTATTTTCTTCCTCATCTGCTGTTTCAATCCAATGGTATAAGGTTTTCTGACCTAACGGCGTAATACGATATATTTTTTTTGTTACCTTACTCGTTTCATCTACATCTGAAATAAAAATATGTTCAGATTCCAAAAGTTTTTTTAGTTCATTATATATTTGGCTATGTTTGGCAGACCAAATCTCCCCTATAACCTCACTGAATGATTTATAAATTTCGTACCCTGTTAAAGCTTGATGGTTTAATAAACCTAAAATTGTGTATTGAAGCACATTTTTCAATTTAATCACTCCCATTGATTTGACATGATTAGTATACAGATTTAACATGTAAAAGTAAACATGTAAGTAATTACATATAGGAGGTCGATCAGCATGTCTACATTAAAAGAATTTATTGGAATGCATATGATTTATACGTATGACAATGGATGGGAATACGAAATGTATGTTAAAAATGACCATACCATTGATTACCGTATTCATTCAGGCATGGTTGGAGGCAGATGGGTAAAAGACCAAGAAGCTGATATCGTTGAAATCATTGAAGGCGTTTATAAAATATCTTGGACAGAGCCAACTGGTACCGATGTTTCATTAAACTTTGTCCCTAATCAAAATCTAATGCATGGTGTTATTTTCTTCCCAAAATGGGTGCATGAGCGCCCAGATATCACCGTTTGTTATCAAAATGATTTCATTGGTTTAATGGAAACATCTAGAGAAAAATATGAAACGTACCCTAAATATGTTGTACCAGAATTTGCAAAAATTACTTACATTGGTGCACCTGGCGTGGATAATGAACAAGTTATTACACAAGCACCATATGAAGGTATGCCGGAAGATATCAGACAGCACAAATTAAATTTCCAAAAATAAGTTAGAAGTACAAATTTTAATATTTAAGACAGCCGTATGATTAAATATTAAAATTATAAAAACCCCTATATATTACAAAATACGTAATATATAGGGGTTTTAAATTTAAACATTAAATCTAAAGTGAACAACGTCGCCATCTTTCATGATATATTCTTTACCTTCTAATCTTTGTTTACCAGCTTCTTTGGCACCATTTTCACCGTTAAATTCAACGTAATCATCATAACTTGTCACTTCTGCACGAATAAAACCGCGTTCAAAATCTGTATGGATAATGCCCGCACATTGTGGCGCAGTCATACCCTTAATAAATGTCCAAGCGCGTACTTCTTGTACACCAGCTGTGAAATAAGTCGCTAAACCTAATAAGTCATAAGTTGTTCGAATTAAACGATCTAAACCTGGTTCTTCAATACCTAGATCTTCTAAAAACATTTCTCTGTCATCAGCTTCAAGTGTAGCAATTTCTTCTTCAATCTTAGCGCTAATTACGATTACTTCAGAATCTTCTTTATCTGCATATTCACGAATTGCTTGAACCTTTTCATTATCTTCATCGCCTATTTCATCTTCACCTACGTTAGCGATGTATAGCATTTCTTTAGATGTTAATAATTGTGCTTGATTCACATATTTTTGGTCTTCTTCAGTGAACTCTAAACTTCTTACTGGATCACCTTCTTCTAATGCTTCTTTAATTCTTGTTAAAATACGAACTTCATTTACAGCATCTTTATCTTTTTGTCTCGCCATTTTCTCTAATTTTGGTAGGCGTTTCTCAACTGATTCTAAATCTGCTAGTACAAGTTCCATATTAATCACTTCGACGTCTTCTATAGGATTCACTTTACCAGACACATGAGTTACGTTATCATCATCGAATGCACGCACAACTTGGCAAATGGCATCAACTTCTCGAATATGAGATAAGAATTTGTTCCCTAACCCTTCACCTTTAGAAGCGCCTTTCACAATACCTGCAATATCAGTAAATTCAAATGTTGTAGGTATTGTTTTTTTCGGTTGTACCATATCCGTCAATACATCTAATCTGCTGTCTGGAACCTCTACAATGCCTACATTGGGATCAATTGTTGCGAATGGATAGTTCGCTGCAAGTGCACCAGCTTTAGTAATTGCATTGAAAAGTGTTGACTTACCTACGTTGGGTAAACCAACGATACCTGCTGTTAAAGCCATTTAGTCATTCTCCTTGTTTTCAGTATCTTGATTAGATACTAGTATTTTTTTTAATTTTTTATTAAAAGTTTGTCTTGGAATCATAATACTTCTTTGACAATTTTCACATTTTATTCGGATATCTGCACCCATGCGAATAATTTTAAAACGATTTGTGCCACAGGCATGTTGTTTTTTCATTTCTACAATATCATTTAAACCGTAATTGGATGTCATTCTGTAACACCTCCGATCGTCTTACGCATTATTTTGTTGATTGGCTTCGTATTTTACCATCATTGGTTGTGGCATTTTAATTTCTTTAAGTTTGAATAGTTTCAATATTTCTTTTCTTAAAATGCGTGCGCCTGTAAAGCCTTCTCCAGGTATCGTCTCTGCAGAAATACGCAATACGATTTCATTATTTGTGATGGAATTTACACCCACAACCTCTGGCGTAGATATAAATAAATAATATTTCGAACGAATCGCTTCAAAGAAAGCATTTAATTCTTCTTCTACTTTATCAATATCTTCCTCTATAGAAACTGGGATTTCTACGATCGCTTCACCATTTATCACAGAGTAGTTCGTAATTTCACCGACACTACCATTTGGTAATGTCGTCAGTTCGCCAGAAATAGTATTAATGCGCATAGATCTTAACCCTATTGATTTAACAGTACCTTCTGCTACTGGAGCACCACCGTTACTAATTTTAACATAGTCTTCCACGTCAAATTGATTTTCAAAAATAATAAAGAAACCTGTAATGATATCTTTAACTACAGTTTGTGCACCAAAACCGACTGCTAAACCTACAACACCAGCACTTGCTATGATGCCTCCCACACTGATACCAAATTTACTTAAAATCGTAGTCAACACTATAAACCATACCACATACGAGACTACATTTTGTACTAATGATATTAAAGTTTTTGACCGCTTTTTATTACCATTTTTGCCTTTATTTTGAATTTTAAAGAACTGTGCGATACCTTTGTTCACAAAATGTAAAATAATCCATGCAGCCACTACATAAACAATAATCATTATTAGATTAGAGAGTAATGATTGATACGTTTCTGGTTTCAATAATGGTTCTATTATCGAATATAGAATATTTTTCACTTGATCCAACTATACTTCCTCCTTAACACATTGTCACTTTAGTTTATTATAACCTTTTTAAAGCTGAAACAAATCCAACTTTCGCTCTAAATTACGACCTTATCAATGATCTATGCCACTACGTTAACCTCATCTAGTTTATTAAAAATATAAGGATTAGCAAAGTGTTTAAGCATAATTATCACTATATTTTTTAATGTTTTTAGTTAAAAATAGACAAAAGAAAAAGAACCATAATTTAAAATTATGATTCTTTAACACCCAATAAGTAATATTACTACAAAAACACTTTGAAATAAAGCATTTTTTTGATTTTCTTTACCCCCCTCAACTACTCAATATCAATTTTATATACTTCTTTATCTATCAAGCACATTTTACACTAGTTAAAATAATAATTACATACATTCTAATTTCAATTAATTTATTATATTAACGCTCAGGAATACTTTTTGGCCATCTAGGGGATTTTCAACATAAACCAATATAATTATTATAATATTCAGATAAAGGGGGTGTTCACTATGTTAGCAACATTAGCAGAACAAGTTCTCAAATTAATTTTTGATCAAATTGAATAATCGCGTTTTACTTTTAAATATGAAGGAGTGATTAAAATGATTGAAAACATACTTGAACTCATTTTCAAAGATATTTTAAAATAGTAGATGTTTCTTTTAAATGAAATACTTACAATGGATAAGTATTCAGATTAAGGTTACATACATTTGAAAGGAGGGATATTATGGTAGGAGGATTATTACAAACAGTATTAGACTTAGTTTCAAGCATTTTACCTTTATAATTTTAAAGCATGGATAAAAATTATGATTCTTTAACACCCAATTATTTATATGAGGATAGCCATCTTTTAACAAACGATACTTCTGATTTCAATAGGTTATGAGTACCTACTGACCCTTACATCAGTAGGTACTCTATTTTTGAGACTAACAATAAAAATGAGCCTAGGCAGCTTTTATGCCTTAGGCTCATTTTTATTGTTAGCAGTAATGAACTTGAATGAAACTATACTTGTACCAACAACCATCTGTTACTACATCCTATTATACAAAATTTCAAAACACTAAATTTGATAACGGATTTATTCAGCAATTTTTTTCTCAAGATTGTTGAAAAGTTTAAATATCATGACACGTTCACCTGTTTTAGAACTTAAATCAGTGTGAAAACCTTTAACTTCTTCACCAGTAATCGAGTAAATAATATCATCGAGTGCTTCAATACCAGATTCTACTAATTTTGATCTTGTACGTTTAATTGTTAATAATCCTTCATGCGTTTCGCAAACTTTATATTCAGCTTGTGTCAAAACGCCTTGTAAACTCACAATAATCATATCACGTAAAATATCTGTTTTTACAGAAAGCGAACCACGACCAAGGAAATCTTTTTCCCATTGTGTAATTGCTTTACTGATTTCAGACTCATAGGCACCTTTGGTTGTTTTCATGTCGTATGCATCTCCCATAGAATCAGAATGTCTTATCACATTATTTTAATAATGCTAACATTATCATTTTTGCATGTATTTCTCCATACTTATGCGCAATTACCAAGAAATTAATCTATCTAGTTGCCTTAACCATTCACTTATCTGCCACCATATCATTTTAAAATCATCTTGATAAATTAATTTAATGGCCAATCATGCCATTGACCAAATGCATCTATACTTGCTAATTTAACCCATCTGTTTAATACTTTTTGATAAAAATCATGATTATCGTTTAATATCTGTCTAATAAAATCATCCGGTGCTTGAACGACAATAAGGAGTCTGATAGGTGAATGATACATTTCATTATCTGCTGACATCACAGATTGCCAAGGTAGACCTGTCAATAAATCACTCGCATTGCCTTGCATCACGCCTATACCAGCTGTGATTGTTTGTGTCGTCTTACTGCCACTACCGTAGTAGTGAGGCGCTACTGTTGAAGCGTAGTATTGTAAATTAATCCATTGTGCTACAGTAGCTGGTCCACTAATTATATTAGCTAATATACTACCGTCACTATCTTGCTTCCAATCATAATTGTGTAAAAAAGATCGCCCTTTTAAATCACTATGTTTAGTTAAGTCACGTTGACCAATGATAAATGAAGCGTTTCTTGCTAACCCCCACTCAGGTCTAATTTCGCTCCAATCATTTGTTAAGCGATGTACTTCTTTTAAAGGGTCTTTTTTAAACAAATGATTGTCTGGCAAAGCTTTCAAACGCTGCTCGTTTGCTCTATAGCTAATATCAGGCATAGCTGCTTGTATTTGATTAAAAGCATTTTGCGCAGTTTCAGATAAATTAGGCGTATATATCCAATCTAACTCATCGATAGAAGTTTGATGTTCTGCTGCTACAAAAACAGTATCTTCTGGGATAACGATGCCTTCAGTTAATAAGGATGCCCTTACTTCTGGTAAATTACATAATTGCGCCAATACTTTTGCATTAAATCCACTTGCTGCACCGCCACACGCCCCACAATCTAACGAGGAAGCATAGGGATTGTTCGCACTTTGACTTCCATGGCCACATAACACCACTAACGGCGCAAAATGAGAAGTCAGTCCCATTAAACGCAACACCTGATGCACATAATCTACTTTCTCTTTTTCTGTAAAACCAACTGGCATACCTTCTTCAGTATGGTTACAATGTTGCAATGATAATGTTGTATCATTTGGTTTTTGTAACCAACCCGCGTAAAATTTTCTAATTAATTTACCAACAGGTCTGGGTGTAAAACTACGTGAAAACATTTGAAGGGTTAACCAAGGTCCACTTAATTCTGGTAATAGCAAACTAGGCAAAGCGTTTTGCTTCATTTTCTTAAATGTATACGTTATTGATTTAAGTATATGCTGATGTTGGCGAAAAGTAGTAGGTTCTTTTTCGTGTGTGTACTCTTTAATTTTATGTTGAGGCTGGTTCATCACAGGTAAAGAAGGATGACTATGTTCACTTCCTAACGCTTCCTTTACAATAGGCAAGCCAAAGAAGCCTGCAATACCAATTGTCTCAAATGGCCCCGCCGCTTCTATTTGCCGACGGAAAGGTTCTGAACGCACATCGATACAAAATGCCATTTGCACTTGTGTTGTGTGCTGTTTGTGCTCAACGTTTTGCTCCGATTCAACAGCGGTTTTTAACTGTTTTTCATAAGTTGCTTCCCAAGCTTCTAGTAACAATTTTTTACAAATTTGCGTTTCAAAATGGATCGCAAAATCAATATACACCTTTTGTTGAGATACGGATAACTGGTCCCATTGTTCAGTTGTAAACAGATCGGTATGAATCCAATTTTCCCTAAATTCATCAACTGAATATTCAAATTCATAATTTGGCTCTGTTGCAGGCAAATAAGGTTGAACGATAGCCCATTCTAAGCCAACACGAATCGCTAAATAGGCTAATAGCAATTGATATTCAGTGTGATGATATTCATCTTGCCATAGCATCATGCCAGCCCACCCAGGCAACGCTAATAAATGATTTTCTAAATAGGATTGTATCTGGCCCTCCGACACTCCTAATGCTTCTAAACATACTTCAAGTAAATCTTCAGCACTATCTGGTAAAGTCTTCAGACGTGTACGCTGTTTTTTAGATAACGCAGGATCATGTTGAACAAGGCGTCTCCATGCAACAAACAACCCTTGGTCACGGTTGGGCATTGTCCAACCCGATTGGGCATCGTCAAGGTACAATTTACACCATTTAATTACATGATAATCTACTATATCTATTAATTTTTTATCGTTTTTATCAGTGATATACGTACTCACTAATGATGTTGTATTCATGTCATCTGTTTTATTTAATGCATTCGTACGATGGTTTGCTATGTCTTGACTTTCTGAAACACGATTCAATACTGTTAAGTGGGCTAAATCTAGAGATTTTCTAGCATAAGTTTCAACGTGATTTTTAGCTATAGAAGGGTTTATTTGTTTTAACCACTGTTGTAACTTAAGTTCAATCTCACGGTCATCTATTTCATTACGCTCATATGCCTGTTTAAATGTATTAAATGTTGGATAAATATCTACGTCACGTACTTTTTTCAACCATTGTGCAATATTTTCAAATGTATATTGCTCTAAATTGGCCCATGGGTTTCTTGCAGCAAATACTGAAATAGGCGATAAAGGCACAATGACCCTGCTTGCTTCAGAGATGATATGATTGATATCATCCGTATACTGGTTTTGGTTTGTTATGACTTTATTCATTCCCATTTTAGCGGCCTCCTTTTGATAAATAAGTCTTAAGATAATTAGGATGACGTTCAACTGTTTCAGCTTTTGCATCACCTAAACGCACAATCCACATATATAAAATTGAAAATGCTACAGTAGAACGATTGTGTGCCACCCATGTACTAATTAAACTACCTAACAATAAAATAAGCGCTACAAGAATCACGATAATTGTAGGAGGTTGCGCACTATGCAATGTCATTGTATATAATGCATCAGCAAAATAATGATGGACTAAGAAGTATACACCACCGACAACAATTAATACTGTCAAACCGACAACACGCCCTAAACGACCTTCTCCAAACGCAACTAACTGCGTCCACGATACAGATAACGACCAAGCTAAGATAAGGCCACTCACAAGGCGGTAACCTTCTTCTGGCGCGCTTAACCAAAAGCCTAATCCAATAACGATTGCTAAAATACGCCCACTTACAATCCATACATAAGACATTCTTTCATTTGCACGACTTGGCACACTAAAATGGCGTACCGCTGATCCAGAACGAAGGAATAATGTAGCTTTGAATAAACCATGTAAAATTAAATGAATAATAGCTGGAACATATGCCCCCAGAGCACATTGGATAAGCATAAAACCCATTTGGCCAATCGTTGATCCTACTAGTAAACGCTTATAATCCACATGTATTAAGCTTATACCTGCACCTAACAATACCGAAACACTTGCAAAAAACAATAAAATAATAGCTGCTATATCGCCGCTAAAGATTGGTGAAAATTTTGTTAACATGATACCCCCAGCGTTAACGATACCAGCATGCATAATAGCAGAAACTGGCGTCGGTGCGGCTACTGACTCGATTAGCCAACGTTGGAAAGGCCATTGCGCCGCTGGAATCATAACTGCTAAAACAATGAGTAAATTAACGCCGAATTGACCCCAGCTGCTTATAATAGATAAATGTGTCTCATCTAGCGCAGTAGAATAATGCCATTCCCCTGTCAATATACCAATCCATAATACTCCTAAAAGTAACGCTACCCAGCTTAATAAAAATAATTTTGCTGTCACCTTAGCTGCAATGCGTGTCACTTGCCATGCATTTGTCAATCTAATTAATAGCGTAAGCCCTAATAATGTGATTCCCCAACAAACTACCATGATTCTCATGTCTGCAGTCAACCAAGCTAATGCCGCAAAAGTAGTCGTAAAAGTAAATAAAGTGAAATATTTTTTATAACTTTTATCTCCTGCCAAATAGCGAATACAATAGCGTTGAATAACCAAACCGATGACTAAAACAAAGCCTGCCATTAACCATGACAATACATCCGAACGCCATACACCTACTTCTACATTTTTCTGCGAAAAAATAAGACCTAAACATGCAACTAAAGCTGGTAATGCTACAAAATAAATATGTATACGTGCATATTTAGGTGTGATTTTTTTGATTAAGAAAAAGAGACTACTCAAAATAGAAACAATTAATGTTATAAATAGCAATGCTAACAATGCATTCGTATTAATTACGATCATCACGCTACCTCCTTTAATACAACTTCTAAATTTACATCAGCGCAAAATGTCCATTTGCATAATCGTTGAGATTTACATTTTCCATAGAAAAAGCCGACAATTAATAACAAATCGATATTGATTCATTATTATTGTCGGCTTCATTACAACTCACATCATTTTGTGTTTTGCGCTGCTACCTATTAAATATTTATTTATGTTGAAGTTCATTTTTTAATGTCGTACTGTGAGACGTACAATTCTTAATTTCCACTGATATTCATACACTTTTTCAATTTACCAATACAGTTCAATTAGCAACTTGCTAAAGCATGATTTACGTAGAAAACAGAGAATAATATGCCTAACATTTTAGTTTTCAATATTAATAAGATATAACGATTATTCGTGTTTGTCAAGAAAGACTACATGTTACTACGTTGTTTTACAATGCTTTATGTTTAAACACATGTTTAGAAGTAATAAACGAAAGCAACATAACGATTAAACCGAACACTGCAAATGTGCCACCATACCAAAGATTTTTACTGACTTCACTTATCATATCCCCTGAACCAGAGAATAAGGCTAATAAGCCAAAATAGTAAACGAAAAATACAATCACTACTATAATAGAAACAATCATAAAGATTACATTAGATTTCTCAGCACCTATTTTAAAAGTAAACGGGAAAATAAGTGAATATAATGCAATAAATCCAATGCCCAGCATTGCAGAATTAATGCCTGTAACGATACTATCTGCCACAATAGCATTGATTACAAGGGACACGATCATACCCGTGAGTGCCAATATACTGTAAAAAGCAAAGTGACTTGCCACATAAGTATTTCGACTATAAGGTAACGTTGACACAAAATACATCCATTTTGAATCCTTTTCATCCTTTAAATTATCTGTTGCTGGAGAAACTAAAAAGATCATAGGCATAAAACTAGCGATTAATGGATTGGAAAATGAGAAAAATAAACAAATTGGAATACTTAATAACAAATATGTATAAATGGATTTTTTATTCGTAAAATAATAACTCATTAAGTAACCTTTCATACTAACTCTCCTCTCATTAATATTTTCGTCGCGTCATCAATTTGTTCTATAGATTGTGCTATATCTATTTCATCTTTGTTATTGATCAGTGCTTTACCTGAGCCTTTATGTATACGATAAGCTATAACAGCACTTTGATTTACATCAAATTGCCCCTCTTCAAAAGTAACAATGCCATAATCGTTTAATAACGTTTCTTTTTGTTCTTGCAATAAAATGCGACCATTTTTCATAAATATTAATTTATCAGCAAGTGTTTCTATATCTTCTGAAATATGTGAAGAAATAAGAATCCCATTACCTTTATCTATGAAGTCTTCAAGTATTTCTAATACTTCTTCGCGCCCTGAAACATCCATCCCTGCCGTTGCTTCATCTAAAATTAAAAGTTTACTATCATGTGACAATGCAATCGATAGCGATATTTTCATGCTCATTCCACGTGAGAATGTCTTAACTTGACGTTCTTTAGGTAATCCAAAATTTTCAAGCATATCAAAAAAGTGCTTTTCATCCCAAGTACGGTAAATGTTGGCAAATACTTTGCTAATTTCTTTAGCATTCAGTTTATTTGGAAGACGAAGGTCATCAAACACGACACCCATATGTTCTTTATATGTATATTCACGGTTCGTTATAGATTCATCAAAAAATTGAATTTCACCTGAATCTGCAAACCGGTTTCCAACTAATGTATTGATTAGCGTTGATTTACCAGAACCATTTTTTCCAATAAGCCCAACCACTGTGTGAGGTTCAATCGTTAAATTAATTTGATTAAGATTAAAATCAGAATCAGCATAACTTTTACTTAAATTTTGTACATTTAGCAAATATGTCATTGTTATCCCCTTATCTTTTTTTATCATTTAAAACAATATAAATGGTTTAACATTAAACAACTTATAAATTAAACATAATATAATCCATTAAAACAAACAATACATTTTTATAAAAAATCGATTAAAAATTGATTTAAGTATTAATAAAGTATAACTTGCATGTGTATTCAAACGTAAATTTAGTGAAACAAAGAAAAAGACGGGATAGTCGTCTTATATTACTAATAAGATTGCATTACCCCGTCGATACTTCAATAACTAAGAAGCAAACACAAACGCTATGGCACTTGCAGAACTACTACGACTAGCCGATTAAATGAACTAAAACCTATCGATCTATAGCACTTTAGTCATTCTACAAATGTTTGATATAAGACTACCTTTCAACCTGGCGCCTACTATCAGCGTCATCTTCGAAACTGAGACATTGATATAGGTATGGTTCAGTTTCGAGTTATTCCTGTAACTATTTAATAATATCAATCAATTCTTTCTTAGACGCTGAACGTGCCGGAATCCAACCAAACACAATGCCTATCAACGTTGAAACACCTACTGCAATAAGAACCGAGCTTAGACTGACCGCACTCTTAATATATTCTGGTGTTACAGCATCTACAAGACTTGCGACAAGTATTCCTATGATTAGACCAATAATACCGCCAATGACACATAACACAACGCTTTCCACCAAGAATTGAATTTCAATATCTCGTCCTTTTGCACCAAAAGCACGTCGAATGGCAATTTCTTCCGTACGTTCAGTTACAGAGATATACATTACATTCATTACACCTATGCCAGCGATAAATAATGAAATACCCGCAACAGCAGCCACAAAGTAAGTAATACCATCAAATACTTTGTTGATATTTTTCATAAACGCTTCCATATCTGTATAAGTATAACTACCTTCACCTGCGCCTGAACCTTTTTTATTCAAAGCTTTAGCCACTTTATCTGCAACTTCTTTTTTATCGGCGTCATCTGTCAATGATAATTGAAGTGATGGGTAATCTTGTGTTAAATAGCCCATATATCTGTCAAATGTGTTGGCAGGCATATTTACAGCTGATGGGTTCATCGCATCATTTACAATACCTACTACTTTAAAACCTTGATCGTCAATATATAATGTCTTACCAATTGGCTCATTATTGAACACATCTTTAGCAATTTTATCATCCACAGTGACGACTTTTTTATTTAATTCATTATCATCTTCATTAAAACCGTCACCTTTTTCAGGACGCGTCATTTCTTTTTTCTTTAAAATACTAATATCGCCTTTTTTCTGCGCGTTAGTCATCTTAGCTGAATAACCTTGGTCTTCGGTCTCTTTAATTTTTGCATCGGTAACACCGTTAACTTGTTTAGCAATATCTATATCTTGCTGACTAAATGGATTTTCCTTTGCGCCTTCGCCATCACTTTTCATATAATTCACTGTTGCTGAATCTTTACCTGCGCCAGTATCTTCAAATTGTTCTGAGGCCGTTTGTTTAAATCCGTTACCTAGCGACATAATTGTGATAACTGCAGCAATACCGATAATAATGCCAATCATCGTGAAGATATTACGCCGTTTATTTTTTAAAATGGATTTGAATGAAATAGCGATGATATTTGATAAGTTCTTCATTCAACCACCTCTTCTCTTTGGACACGACCATCGAGGATATGAATGATACGATCTGCCTTGTCTGCCACTTTACGGTCATGCGTCACGAGAATCATCGTCGTATTATGCTCTTTATTTAATGCCATAAACAATTCAATGATGTCTTTTGAGGTTTTTGAATCCAGTGCGCCAGTTGGTTCGTCAGCAATAATAAATTTAGGGTTATTAATAATCGCACGTGCAATCGCCACACGTTGTTGTTGTCCTCCAGACAATTGATTAGGCGCTAAATTTTCTTTATTGTATAGCCCAACATCATGTAATGTATTGGATACTTTAGTTTTACGCGCTTGTGCTCCAAGTCCTGCATAAACTAGAGGAATATTAACGTTTTCTAAAACAGTATTATTTTGAATTAATTTAAAGTTTTGGAACACAAACCCAACCGTCTTGTTTCTGATTTCTGCTAATTCATTGTCTGAACTTTCTTTATAATTTTCACCTTTAAATAAATAATCGCCTTCATAACCTCGATCAATAAAACCTAATATATTGATTAATGTACTTTTACCTGATCCTGAAGGCCCCATAATGGCTATAAATTCACCTTCTTGAATGCTAATATTAATGTCTTTCAAAATATGGTTTGTCTCATCGCCATTTTGAAAATGTCTATTGACATCTACAAGTTCTATCATGATGACACCTCAACTTTGTCTCCATCATTCATAGATTTTTTAGGGTTTTTAACCAGTTTATCGCCGGTTTTCAGACCTTCTTTCACGAAAATTTCCCCATTAACTTTATCAATTTTAATGTCTCGTTTTTCTACTTTATTACCCTTACCTACTACAAATACATTATTATCTTTCGTTAATACTGATTTTGGTAATTTAATCGCATCTAATGGTACTTCGACATCTGTTGAATAGCCAGCACGTACGGGAATATCGATATTATCAATAACGATGGTATATTTTGATGTGTCTGAGTCTTCGCCACTACTTGGGTCCGAAACTGGGTTTGAAGCTTGCGTACCGCCGCCTTCTTCACTACTTGAATCAGTAGCTACTGCGCCGCTACCACCTTTATTCAAGCGTTCTTCATAACTTTTAGGTAATTCTGAAATTTTCTGTATTTCACCTTTGCCTTTTTTACCAGTACTTGTTACTTTGACGTCTACTTGATCGCCTTCTTTAATTTTCCCAAGATCAAACTCAGTCACTGTTGCTTTAATTTGTGGTTCATCTCCAACAAGTTGCAAAATAGGTTCGCCATCTGAGACGTGATCCGTATTTTTAATATCTATTTTGCCATCAAATGCAGCATAGATACTATCATTAACTTGACGATCATATTGATTTAGTTGTTGCTGCGCTTCCGCTCTCTCATTTTCATTTTTAGCGCTATCCACTTTATCAATTAATTGTTGGCGCTTATTATTATTAATTTCATAATTGATAAGCGGATCGCCTTCTTTAACTGATTGACCGTCATCAACTTGTGTACTTACATATGTACCTAATTGACTGTTGTTATTGTATGTTTTTACTGATTTAGGTGACGCCTTACCTTCTAAATTGAGTGGGCTCTCTTTTTCTACCTTATATGTATCATAGCCATTATTATCTTTCGAACTGTTGTTTGCTTGTCTTAAAATAAGTGCAATTGCAATTAATAAAATAATTACAATAACGGCGATGGCCCACGTCCACTTTTTCTTCAATTAGTAAACACTCCTTTAAAATATATTCATTTTAGATACTATCACAAACACACAATAAAAAATATAATGCATAACATGATTTTCTACACAATATTTATTTAAAAATATAAGCCTAACAATATTGTAAGGTTAAAATGTGAATCTAAGTTAATTTATTATTTTTAATTTTATTTAATTTTTTTCTTAAAACTGTTTGAAAATATTGTAGGTAATGTTATGATTTGGAAACAATACATATAGGGGGCAAGGGACAGATGGAGAATTCTAATTTACCATTTTTACAACACTTTTCAAATTTACGCGAAAACCCTAAATGGGGGCTTAAACTGATCCTTTCTATTATCGTGGCAGCACTTTCTGCAGCTATCGGTGCCATGTCAATTGATTATAATGAAATATATCAAGAAGCAGGTGTGAATGGAGAAGCCATGGACATGGATATGGGCATGATCGGATTAATCGTGGGCATTGTTGGCGGCGCTTTTAGTAGCATTATAGGTATCGGCGTTACATTTGTAATCTTTTTAATTATTTCCAAAATAACGAAATCAGATGCAGGTGCAAAATCAATCTTTTCTGCAACGTTAAGTTTCTCTTTAATCACTGGCATCGTTGGGTTAATTGTTGTATTGATTCAATGGGTTGCAGGTTTATCACTGTTAGATTACAACATTGCAAGCCTAAACATTTTTGATAAAGGAAACCAAATGCTAGGTGCGTTAAATTTACAAACACTTATTGATGCATATGTCTTTGGTATTATGCTATTTGCAACAAATCGCCTATCTAAAAAGGCAGCTATGATATGGGCAATTGCTTACATTGTCGTATCAGTTGGCTTTGCTTTAATAGGCGCAAGTTTCCAATAATGAATATTTCTATCAAAAAAGCCTGAAACAACAATGTTTCAGGCTTTTTTGATTAATAAGTTTACTTATGTAAAAATAACGATTAAACATATTTTACATAAGCATATTCACTAATGATTCAACTCGTTTAAAACTTATTCTAAAAATAGAATTTTGTGAATGGCTTAAGGAGGAACGCTTTATGGCCAAAAATTCAAAAATAGACAAGTTTCTTTTGAGAAGCTTAGTTATTGTAATCATCTTGTGTTTTGGAACATTATTTTTACATATGTTTAATATCGTTAATGACACTGTATACTTAATTGCTTCAATTATTATGTCACTATTGATTGTCATGAGTGGTGTGATACATCTATGGGAGAAACAATTGATTCGCGGTATCATATTCACATTAATTGGTATCATTTTGTTAATAAGTAATATAGGTTTTATTTAAGTGCACCAGGTAAATAGACACTTATCTAATCGTTTTATATGCTTATTTACGATATATTAACAAAGTTATAGTTTTTATATACGTCATAACGAAATATATAAATCCAACCATCTGATGACATGAACCATTAACAAAAAATCCCGACGCACTGTTAAACAGTATGCCGGGATTTTTCTATTGTTATTCTACTTAAATGTTTCCTTCATAAACTAGAATTAAATTATAAATACTTCGCTTTTTCCGCTTCTCTTAGCTCAATACGTCTTATTTTGCCAGAGTTGGTCTTAGGCAAGTCTTCAACAAACTCAATTGCTCTTGGGTATTTATAAGGTGCAACGTCTTGTTTAACAAAATTTTGTAATTCTTTGATTACGCTTTCGTCCCCAGTAATGTGATCTTGCAAGATCACAAATGCTTTGACGATATTTCCTCTGATTTCATGTGGACTAGCTACTACTGCACATTCTTTAACGTATGGATGTTTTGTAAGTGAATCTTCAACTTCAAACGGCCCAATTGTATAACCAGAACTGATAATAATGTCATCTTTTCTACCTTCGAACCAGAAGTAACCATCTTCATCTAATTTCGCTAAATCACCAGTAATAAAGTATTCACCAATTTGTGGCTCAGCAGTACGTGCTTCATCTTTATAATAACCTTTAAACAAAGCAGGTAAATCTAACGGCACTGCGATATTCCCTACTTCATTTGGTTGTGCAGGGTTACCATCATCATCTATAACTGTAACGTAACTACCAGGAATGCCTTTACCCATTGATCCAGGGCGTCCTTCAGTGTCTTTTAAGAATCCGATCAACAATGTGCTTTCTGTCTGACCATAACCATCTCTAACTGTTAAATTAAAGTTTTGTTTGAATTTATCAACAACTTCTTTATTTAATGGTTCACCTGCAGATACGGCACTATGCAAATGTGCTAGTTTATAATTTGTTAGATTGGGTGACTTAGCCATTAAACGATATTCTGTTGGTGTACAACATAATACATTGATGTCGTATATTTCTAGTAATTCAAGATATGTCTCTGCATTAAATTTACCGTTATAGACAAATGCTGTCGCACCTGATCCTAAAATTGATAAAAATGGGCTCCATACCCATTTTTGCCAACCTGGCGCTGCAGTTGCCCAGACCGTATCATCTTCTACAATACTTAGCCAATGTTTAGGCGCCATTTGTAAATGCGCGTATCCCCAACCATGAGAGTGCACAACTGCTTTTGGATTTCCTGTAGTACCTGAAGTATATGATAATAAAGCAATATCTTCTTTTGAAGTTGCTTCAATTGTAAGCTCATCTGAAGCTTCAGCTTGTTCGTCTTCAACGTTTATCCAATTTTCTACTTTGTCACCAACAATAAATTTAAGTAATGACTCATATTCTTTAACATCCTTAAATTCTTCAACGCTGTCACTGGTAGCTAAAATTGCTTTCACTTCACCATGCGTAATCCGATATTGCAAATCTTTAGTGCGCAACATTTCAGAACTAGGGACGATAATAATACCTAATTTTAATGCTGCTAGATAAACTTCATATGTCTTAATTGCACGTGGCAACATAACTAATAATTTGTCACCTTTTTTTAAACCATATTTTAAAAACATATGTCCAATTTTATTAGCATTATTAATAAGTTGGGTATATGTCGTATCTTCTTCTTTACCACTTTGATCCCTGAAAATAATTGCTTTTTTCGATGGATTGGTTGCATATTTTTCAATTTCACTAACTATATTGTATTTTTCTGGAGCAATTAGATTTGCTTTATTCATTTGTTACTCTCCTTAAATCGATCATTAATTTTGTAATATGCGATGTAATATGAAATTACATCGGTTCTGATTATTCTGAAAATAAAAACACATGAGTATGCCTTTCTAACAGAACAAAAAGTTATTACATATCCACTTAGCTTATATACCTAAATCATTTTAACATTATAACAAATGATAATCTAATTTACTTCATCTAAGCATTTGTCGTATTGGTTTCATACTTGTATTTTGTGGTAAGACATTTATAGCAAAAACTTTATTAGGTGGTGCGGCATTATGAAGATTAAAGATTGGGAAAATGAAAAAGATACACTACACTTATTATCACAGATTTTGGGGAAATATAAATTAGAAGCAAATTACCAAGAACCTCAATGGTCTCACGTCACTCTTAATATAAATGTTCAAGGCTTTTCTACAGGTATGTTAAGTTATAAAACACATACCTTCTCACTGGAAGTTAATTTATTACAACATCAAATTGAAATAGTAGTTGACCAACACATAAATGATATCGATTTAGAAAATGGAAAAACAATACAATTTTATTACAACCAAATTGAAACGATTTTAAACCAATTAGGTATTAACTTAAAAATCAATACGCTGCCCCAAGAAGTAACTCATCCAATTCCGTTTGAAAAAGACGATACACATCATCACTATGAACCTAAAATAGCTGAAAAAGCTTTAGATTTAATGAAATTTGCCTATCATGCTGAAGCGAATTTTATTAACAGCTTAAGAGTAAGAAAATCAAAACCGGGGTTATTCTGGGGAACTTTTGATATTTCATGCATTATTGTAAAAGATAAAGCTGCACCATTTGGAGATGATTCTAAAGTCATTGAACGCGCAGCCTTCGATGAAGAAATGATTGAATTTGGTTTCTGGTTTGGTGATGAACAGTTTGAAGGTCCAACATGTTTTGTCTTACCTTACCCTTTTGCAGACCAATCGTTTAACGCAGATCATCATTTCCCAGAAAATAGTTATTTCGATAAACAATTAATGGAGTTTATTTTTGAGCACGCCCATCACCATCATGTTGATACTATTACTCAATTTTTCAAAGCATCTTATTTAAAATTTGCAGATTTTTTAAATTGGACAAATATCGATTATGCATTTACGCCTTTAAAAATGAAACCCAATTACTTAGATGATAAATCGTGACGCCTGAGTAACTTTAACTATGAGATGCATCTTAGGAACATAAACTTAAAGTAATATGCTCTTTTAAAATATTACACTGGATAGCAGCAAACTTTCTCAAAAATAAATCTATAACAGTATTTTAAAAAACTTATTCTTTTAAAGTGGTAGCCAGTTATACATGCGTCTTAATCCATGCAGTCATTTATGAAGGTAATCAGCATAGTACTTGTATTTTTTCTAGTTATTCTTGCTGGAGCGGGCCCCCGAAACTATTTTGGAAAATATGGTTTCTCTCCCGCTTCCTTCTTTATATATAATCTTTTTACATACACCAACTGATGTTAAATAACCAATTCGAATTGTATTGCAATATAAGCAAATGTACTTACATGCATATTTAAACACAATGATAAATAAATTTTTAAAAAGTAAGTTCAACCTTTAGCTTTAACATACGACAAGTGATATAATGTTTTGATGTGTAATTTGTTAAGAAAGAAGTGAGTATATTGACAGAAACCGGAACATTCCATATTGAAAAAAGAATCCCTCTGTTTATAGTTCTATTGTCAGGGGCTTTTATAACTATTTTAAACCAAACTTTACTTGGTACAGCGTTGCCACCCATTATGAAAGACCTTCAAGTATCAGAAAGTACAGTTCAATGGTTACAATCTATATTTATGTTAGTAAACGGGATTATGATTCCTGTCACTGCATTTTTAATTGAGCGCTTTACATCGAGGCAACTATTCTTAACTGCAATGAGTATCTTTGCAGCAGGTACGCTACTCTGTGCTATTGGAATTGATTTTTCAATGCTATTAATTGGACGTGTCCTTCAAGCTGCGGGCGCAGGTATTATGATGCCGCTTATGCAAACTATTCTATTTTTAACTTTCCCTAAAGAAAAACGCGGTACAGCAATGGGTCTATTCGGACTTGTTATCGCATTTGCTCCAGCAATTGGACCTACCTTATCTGGTATATTAGTTGAACACCTATCTTGGAGAAGTGTCTTCTATGTAGTATTCCCTATCGCGATTGTTATTATTATCGCTTCC
Organism: Staphylococcus sp. GDY8P131P; assembly: GCF_017891975.1. Taxonomy (NCBI): domain Bacteria; kingdom Bacillati; phylum Bacillota; class Bacilli; order Caryophanales; family Staphylococcaceae; genus Staphylococcus; species Staphylococcus sp. GDY8P131P. The sequence goes on along the minus strand of NZ_JAESKF010000003.1, from coordinate 31,826 downwards.
ATTTTCTTATTAAAAAATGTTACAGAAACAACGCATCCAAAATTAGATATTGCTTCAGTTATCTTATCTACGCTAGGTTTTGGCGGATTACTATATAGTTTCAGTTCTGTTGGTGAAGCAGGTTGGGGAAGTATTCAATTTATTGTACCTATCATTGTTGGTGTCGTTTCACTCGTTATATTTATTCGCCGCCAATTAAATTTAAAAGAACCAATGCTCGAGTTTAGAGTGTTTAGTTACGGTATTTACACATTAGGTACTGTACTAAGTATGTTTGTATTCGGCGTATTAATCGCAACGAACATCATCTTACCACTATACATGCAGAATATGTTAGAATTCTCTGCATTAGAATCTGGTTTAGTATTACTTCCAGGGGCAATCATTATGGGTATGATGAACCCTATTACTGGTTATCTATTCGATAAATTTGGTGGCAAGTGGCTCGCTCGTATTGGCTTATTTGTATTAGTTATTTCAACATTACCATTTACAGTGTTAACAGAACATACAAGCTTTACGTATCTTGCTACTTCAAACGCATTCAGAATGGTTTCAATCGCTATGGTTATGATGCCTATGACTACATTAGCAATCAACCAATTACCAAACGATTTGATCGCACATGGTACAGCGATGAACAACACATTTAGACAAATGGCTGGTGCAATTGGTACAGCAGTTTTCATTACTATGATGTCTGTTTCAGCAATACCTTCAGAAGGTATGGTTGGTATGATTCATGGTGTAAACGTCACATTCATTACTGCTACAATTATTTCAGTTATTGCACTGCTATTATCATTTAAACTTTCTGATGACAGTAAGCCAAAACGTCGTACATTATAATTCATAATCGTTATCAAAACCTCGTAAACATTTTAGTTTACGAGGTTTTTCTGCAACATAATGCACCAAGGGTTTATTCATAGTAATAATAAGGTTATCATCCACCCTTATTCCAAAGTGTTTTGCTTTAATTAGGAACGGGTAACCATATACTAGCTCTTGACATAATTTTTCGTTTTACACTTGCTACTGTTAGTCGTCTATTTTGCACTAACAGTAGTTTTTATTTTATCTTGCTATGTTACGCTTTCTAGTGGATGGGTTATACGATCATTTAGAGGTGATACTACATGGATGAAAACACAAAAAAAGAATTAGAGTTTACATTTCTAGGCTTTGATATAAAAATTGACGCTTTCTATAAACTTCTTTATCAAATCAACGATATCCTGTTAGCCTTATGCTTTATCATTGGTAGTTTTTTATTTTTTAGTGAATCCACTACTTTCTATGGCACTGTACTATTTGTCATTGGTAGCTTTGAATTATTAATTAGACCTATCATAACTATTATTAGAGATATCCATATATATAAAGTTAAGAAAGATAAAAATTTATAAGTTTGAGTTGTTTTCTGCTAAATAGATAATGCTGTATACACTCTTTATTAAATTTACTCTAATAGGGAGGCATTGATTAGAAACTCATTGCTAGATAAATTTATGAAAAATTTAATTACGCAATTTTCAACAATGGTTTCAAGACGAAAAATGAAACCACGGGCAGATGCGCATCAAATATTAAAACAACTAAAAATAAACTGAAAACAGTTATATTTTTAGTGAGCAGGATTATTGCTACTCCCACGGTATATTATTACACTGTAAGAATAATAAGAAAACGAAAAAAGTTAATACCAGACACATTCGATAAAAATTGAAAATCAGCAAAACAAATAAAAAGCCCACAAGTGGAATATCTAAAATGATAGAATCAGGTGATATAATGAAAAAAGTTTTGGTTAAATATGACGAATTAGTCCCTAAAGCAGCAGAACTGACAATTAAAGAAACTGAAAATCGTTTTAATGATTTAGTCCCTGAGCAAGTTTCAGATGCCGAGGAATTTATGGGAAAAACGACTGACGCCTTTCTAGATCATTACGAAGCAGTATTTCGCAAAAATTTACACGATCTTGTACTAGTGTCTCTCAACGAGCAACTTAATGAATCATAACTTTTAAAATGATACACTTTGGCGAAAATGCTTGAAACCAAAAATAGCATTTATCAATCACATGCATTGTGTGACATTAAGCGTTTAGAATATAAATATATTTACCTAAAGTACAAACGTCAATTTCTATTGAAATAATATAGAAATTGACGTTTGCTTTGCTTTCATAAATCTAAGTGTCTTTTAGTTCGGCTAAATAAATGCATTCTTTATTACTGACTAATACTATAATTCAGCTAACAAACCATTTTTACTTTTATATAATAAAAACAGCCTATGTTTCATGTAATAACTACGTGGAATATTAATACTATGAGTACCTAAAGGAGGTAATACGATGACTTTCGAATTTAAACATGATGTAGGAACTACTGAATTACCAGAAAATATTAATTCAGCAGTAGCTTTAGAATTTTCATTCGTTGATGCATTAGTAGCTTTAGATATAGACATTAAAGGTATTGCTGATGATAATGATAGTACGAATTTAATATCACCAATAAAAGAAGAAGTCGGTGACTATGTCTCAGTAGGTACGCGTGTTGATCCAGATTTTGAATCAATTCGTTCTGCTGCCCCACAACTTATTATCGGAGATGCTGATCGCCATGACGATATATATAATGAATTAAGCGAGATAGCTCCTACGATTTTATTTAGAAGCTTTGACGCTGGTTACCAAGAATCATTAGAAGTATTCCAACGTATTGGTACAGCAGTTAGTAAATCTAAAGAGGCTAAAGAACGCTTAGATAGTCACAAAGATTTAATAAATAACTATAACAATCAAATTGATATAGATAAAAATAAAGAAACCCTAGCAGTTGTAATTTCTGAACAAGGTGTGACTGCACATTCAGATAAAACATATGTGGGTGAATTTTTAAATAAATTAGGTTTCAAAAACGCACTTAACGAAAAAATTGCTGATAAATTACCAGCATATAGAGAATCAGATTATTTAGAAATGTCATATGAACAACTTGCTAATGTTAATCCAGAAAGATTAATTGTTATGGTTGAAAATGATGATGATGAAGACTTAAACAAATTACAAAATAGTAATCAATGGGACGATCTTGACGCTGTAAAAAATAACAGAGTGCATTTTGTAAATAGAGATGAATGGGCTAAATTACGTGGTTTAGTAGCTTCTGAAGATATGATTGAAACTTTAGCTAACCTCAAAGAATAATCAGCATTTATACCGGCGTTAAAATATCAAAAACTTTATCCTTTTACCTTCCAACTGCTGTGATGTTAAATATATTTAACGAAAATAAGTGTTCGCTTATTCACACCCCTCACTACTGCGAGTAGCGAGGGGATTTTTATTGGTTTGGCCTAATGTCGCCTAATTTTTATTTCATTTACTATGCCAATAAGTAGATGCATCATAACACAATCAATGATGATTGACGCTTTAATGCGAACGAAAATGAGCATCCTTTTATACCTCTTTCTTTAAATCAACTTGGCGCTCGAGAGATAGGTGATTTCATTATTATAACGTCTGTAAACATCTGAATGTGCCCACTCCCAGCAATCGATTGTGTTAACTAAAAACAAACAATTCCATGGTTTATTTTGCTGTTTAATTACTTGATGGTTACATATAATGATTATTGGCATTACAGCTCTAACCATAGTTCAAAAGGATAAATCACTATGTGGCTGTTTATGTTTATAATTTTTATGTATGGTATTTTATTTCTAAATGACTAAAACACTTCTTTTAAAAAGAGGTGTTTTTTTATAAATTATAATCATCATTTCACTCAATATAGTTCTTTATATTTAAACGGTTTATATAATCTTCTTGGATACCGACTAATTACTAGTTTTATTAATATAAGAAAAGCGAAATCTTTATACCCCTATAGGGTATATGTTATACTCTCATTATCTTATAAATATCTTTAAAAATTAAAATTCAGGAGGTTTATTGTGTCGAATAACTGAAACCCCCATAGTCAACATGAATGTGAGCAACGTTATCGTAATAAATACGATGAGGAAAATAACTCAAAATTTACGTGTGCTACAGGATATAACGTGGTTATCGCCCCTCTTATGTCCGATATATCAGCTTTTATTAGTTTGATATTACCACAGACTGCAGGCGCAATTATTAATATCTTTAAGCACGATACTCATAGTAATTAACGCTTTTACATTAAAATAAACGAAGGAGTTTTTAAATATGATGAAAGAATTGAGCTTTATTATATTAGCATCAGGTTTAGTATTATCAGCTTGTTCCAATGATAATGAAAAAGAAAAACAAGAGTCTAAAGACCAACAACAAGAAGAACATATGGCACATAAAAGCGAAAGTAAAGCTCCAAATGGTATAAAGACTACAGATGATGGTAAGTTTAAAAAAGGTGATGAAGTTACTATTACAGCAGGACACATGCCTGGTATGAAAAATGCCGAAGCTACCGTAAAAGGCGCTTACAAGACATATGCTTATGTCGTAAGCTACACACCTACAAATGGGGATGAAAAGGTTAATAATCATAAATGGGTTGTTAATGAAGAAGTTGCCAACGCCCCTGAAAGCGGACTCAAAAAAGGCGATACAGTTAAGTTAGAAGCTGATCACATGCCTGGTATGAAAGGTGCAAAGGCTAAAATAGATGATGTAAAAAACACCACCGTTTATATGGTAGACTATGAATCCACGGAAAATGACGAAGTGGTTAAAAATCATAAATGGATGACAAGCGACGAACTCAAATCACGTTAAGCATGTTACTAACATTTATAAATTAACTATTTAAGATTATACTTTTAAAAATGGATTATTGAAACCAACAATATAACATTTGCTTTTGTCACTTTACTTAGTATGTGTGGGTAATTTTAGCTAACAAACGAGAAATTCTTGCAACATATGCTCCAAAATTCAGCTCCGAAAAGATTTCTTAAATTAGAAATCTTCACGGGGCTTATTTTATATTCCTTTCCTCTCTTACCACAGGTATTTAGCTTTATCCTTGTATTTTCTCTTATGTTGGACAGAGTACCTTGTAATGTATCAAAATTATATTTAGCGATTTTATCCTTATTTTGAGCTTCTATTTGTTTTATATTATTAATAAATCGTTCAATATTATCCAAAGTTTCTATAAATATATCTGTTCTATTGTAAATATATCTATTTAAATAAATAATTTTAGCATTATTTCCGAGAAGTTCTTTTTCTATATCGCTTATATAACTATTAAATATAGTGAAAATATCTACGTTTTTTATTTCTTTATACTGCATTTCTAACTCGCTTCTTTTTTTTCGCTCTTCATTTAATATAGCTTCAATATACTGTTGGTATATCCCTTGTTTTTTCATATATATTTTTTGTTGCTTCATCAATTTTTCAGATAATTCATTTTTATATTCTATTAGTTCAGGGTTTTGTGGAAAGTGAAAGTTTATTAGCTTTAATAAATCTTCTCCTTCTATACTATCACTTATTTGTAGTTCATAATTTTCAAGTAAATAATCTTCTAATTCATCTATTTCTTTTTCATTTAAAGTTACTATGCCATTTAGGCATAATTCTTTAAGTTTCATATAAATGTTGAGACGATAACCAAATGAATATCTACCACCTTTTATTATATCAATTGCTTCACTTTCTTTACCTTTAACTTTATCCTCACTATACAACATAAAATTTCTTAATATATACAGTACGTCTTCCTCTGCATTTTTTTCACTAAAATTATCGTTTAGCTTTTTTTGATATTCTTCTATATCTAAAACACCTTCTAAAATATAATTGTTTAATTCCCTTGAAAAAAAGGCATATTTTTTTGCAATTTCATTTTCTTGAAAATATTTTTGGTAAATTTCTTCTTCAGGTGATGGTTTTTTTTTCTTAGAGTTTATAAAAGTAAACCCATTAGGAACTTTCATATCTTTGAATTTTTCTTCATTGTCAATTACATTATTTCTATTTATATTATGCAATATAAATAGAGAAATAAATAAAGACATACGTGTATTCACTTGTTCTTTATTACAATTTTCTAATTGATCATATATATTTTTAAAATCTGTTATTACCAAATTTAACGTCCTAAGATTTAATACATTTGCTTTAGACGTGGACAAGGGTGAAACCTGAATTAATTCTATTAAATCTTGAATTTCATTTTCATTATAATAACTTTTTCTCAAATCATTATTTAATATTTTCTTTCCTACTTCTAAATTACTTGGAAACTTTAAATTTCTACTGATTACCTTCTCCCAATAATTTTTCATCTCATTTTTATTTTCACTCGTTATTGCTTCTTTATTACCAATTATAATAACTTTACAGTTAAAGCTGTCTAATAAAACATTACGTATAAACCCTAAAAATTCTTTTAAACTGATTCCATCATTTAATCTTTCTATATCGTCTATTATAAAGACGACTCGTCCTCCATTATTATTGAGCTTATCCTTAATTTTATCACGTGCTTTTGATTCTAAATAATCATCTATTGAAGCAGTTATATTTTCAGTATTCAAAAACTTTACTTCAAACATTTTAAAAATATTACTAATTCCTTGTTTTAAGTTTTCGCTAATTACATCATCATCTACATAGCTCAAAATTTTTGTAACAATTATTTCTTTTATTTCTTTCAAACTATGCTTGCCATATACGCTAATATATTCTTTCTTATAACATTTCTTATCGTGGATTTCTTGAATTTCATCATTATCTTCTCCTACTTTATTTAAGAAATAATCATGCTCAAAGAAATGTGTTTTACCTGTTCCCCATCCTCCATCAACAAACACTGCAAAATTTTCATCTTTCTCTATATAATTTGTTATAGCTTCTTTAAATTTTTCCATTCGTTCACTTCCGTTTATATAATTTTATAAAAAATTACCAACTTTTATAAAAGCAGTTAAGGTTTAAATGTGCTAAGGATATAAAAATTCCAATTATTTTGTATATTATGTTCTCAACTCAATAATAACCACTTCTATTAACTCAACCTAGTAAATTTTATATAAATTATTCTTTATGTTACACTCATACTCATTAATTAAAAATATGGTTCGTCATATGCAAGCCTTACTGTCGTCTAAAGCAAAGTAGGGTTTAATTTTTTATATCCTTTCTCTATTTGGGATATAATATTTTGAGTAATAGCAATCACATTTTGGATCGCATCGTTTTATGTTTCTGAACTATGATATTTTACCACTATATTTGGGATAATTATTATAGTAAATATATCTATGTACCCTTGGTTTAATGATCTACCTATAGGCAATAATAATGATTTCAGAGCTTTTATTTGGTTAATAATGAATATTTCGGTCAATGTTTTCAAATAAAATTTAGCCTTTTTATGATCAAGTTTGTTAAAAAGGAGTGATCAATCATCTTATATTACTACAAATTATTTTGGATGAATGGGTTAAATCTAAAAGGGAGGTCAAGACGTAAAGAATTTTGGTACCCAGCACTAATGACATTTATTATTTCTTTAGTGGCTTCTGTTTTAAACTATATAATACCTATACCTTCCATTTTAGCTATAATTATTTATTGGATTTTTACAATAGCTACATATATCGCAAATTTTTCTGTATCAGTTCGACGGTTTCATGATTTAGGTATGTCTATGCTTTTCCCTATAATATTTTTTATTTTTGGTATAATACTAGGTGTCACTAATAACTATATAGCTGAAATAAATACAGGCTCGTTCTTGTATACTTTATTTGTCATTATCGGGGTTATATACATAGTAATGTGTATTATATCTTTAGCTATTTGTTGTACTAATGGTTCCAAAAAAGAAAATAAATATGGTAAGGACCCTAAAGAAATATAACCTATCAAACCCAATATAGCTAAAAGTATAAGTATTGCGTTATCATACAATCTAAACACTTCTTAGGTTTATGTTATAGGTAATACTTATTTTTTTAATTATTATACTTTTTGCTTAATTTACAAAATCTCAAAAAAAATTACCCCCGCCCCACATCTTTCAATTTTTGCGGGGTGAGGGGGTATTAGGATTTGTTTATGTTTGTATCTGTATTTTCTCTTATGATTTTCATAACGCCTTAGTGGCTATAAACAAAAGTATCTCTCTTGATTCTTTTTAAAAATCTTCAACTAACGTTTCTTCAATTTGCCTTTAACTTTATCTACTATGTTTTTTTAACTACTTTTTCTCGCTTTGCTCTTGTATATCTTTAAGTGTTATCTTCACTTTTGCTTCTGGCAAAAGCTTTATATCTTTTGTCTCTTCTTTAAATTTTCCAAATTATCTTTTATATACAAATTCTGTAAATACCGAAGGTCTGCTGTCTTACTAATATATGTTTTAATAGTTGCTGATTTAAATTCACGAAATTTATGAGATACGTCTTTAATTCTTTTATAATAATCTAACTCACTCATTTTATATTTTTATGAGACTCTTCTATACGAAAAATAATTTCCTTTTACATTATCTATATTCTCTAAATTCCTTCCAGAACTTCACTTTCTATTACTATTATTAATTAAATTGACTATACATTAGTAACCTGTATAGTCAAAACATATTTACGGGGATATGCAACGCCCGATAATCAATCCTTTTCATTCATTAGTGTTATATACTTTTTAATCCATTGCTTAATGTCTGCTTCCTGTAAGTTGTCTGTAGCAATTTTAACCATATAGTCGGCCACTTCTTCATTACTAGCATTAAACTGATATCCATTCATCTTAAGGAAAACAACCAATGTCATTAAAGCTGTTCTTTTATTACCATTGTAAAACACATGTTTTTGTACTAAATTTCTAACTAAGTTAGCTGCTTTCAGTTCTAAAGTGGGGTACTGTTCTTCACCAAATACACATTGCTTAGGTGCGTTAACTAGCATATTTAAAGCATTTGGTTCTTTTACGCCTATTTGCTCATTAGGGCTATATTTATTAATAACATATACATTTAGTGTGATAATGTCTTTTTCTGTTAAATACTGCATATGCTGTCCTCCAGTAGTCTTTATCATTCATCTACATCTACGTATTAACCTGCTGCTATCTATTCACTAAATCTTTTAAAGCACTATCATACTGATTACTTACTTGATCGGCCATGCTTAAAATATCCATTTCGTTACTATCCGTTTTAACTGCTTCTAATACCACTTGACCATTCTCAACGTTAAATGCGATTTTTTGTCCCTCATTAATATCTAAAGCTTGTATTACTTCCTCTGGTATTGTTAGAACCTTGCTATTGCCAATTTTTCTAAGTTTTCTTGTGTTAGTTACTGCCATATTGGTTATCCCCTTCCGAAATCGTATTTCCTAATATATCTTTGTATATCTTTCACTATATATCATGCGCTATCTTTTGTAAATAAAATAATTTAGCTTTAATTCATTAATCACTTTAGCTTCAAAAGCTTCTTTATAAATAAAATTCCTATATACATTACCTGTCGGACGTTCTATATACATGTTATATAAATACATCTCTTTATCTAAACTAACAAACTCTTTTTAACAATTATCAGTATCTTTCTCAATTTCTCCAAGTATTAATACGTTATTTCAGCTTTCATAAATAAAATTATTTATGAAACTACAAGCCTAGTAACAAATCAGCAATAGTCGCTACAATTAAATGCATAAGCTACCTCCTATTTATAAAATTCAACATACTTACTTAAAATAAAAACAATTTATTTCTAATATGTTGGACCACTATAATTATATTTCTCTTTTACAAAAAAAATATATTATTCTTATAAAAATACTATTTCTTTTAATCACTATTTTTGTTAACCTTTAATCGGCGTAAAAAATTTAGGAGGTTACATTTTGGAACTTTTATCTATGGAAAATATTAGTAAAAAAATCAAACGAAAACGCATTTTGAAAGACATCACATTTTCACTTGAAAAGGGACATATTATAGGTTTGGTTGGCGGAAATGGTGCTGGTAAAACCACATTAATGAAAGTTATTTTAGGGCTTTCTAACTATCAATCTGGTACTTTGAAAAATCATATCAGTACTAATCAGAACGATATAGGAGCGTTGATTGAAGCTCCTGGATTATACCCATTTTTAACAGGTTATGAAAACATGAAATTAATCGATGAAGACCCCGATAATAAAAATATAAATCTTATTATCGAAAAACTAAAAATGGAAGACTTTATACATAACAAAGCAAAAACCTATTCTTTAGGTATGAAACAAAAATTAGGTATTGCGCTTGCTTTCTTAAACCATCCACAACTCGTTGTATTAGACGAGCCTATGAATGGATTAGATCCTCGGGCTGTAAAAGATGTGAGAGAAGCAATTATTAACTTAAGGGAACAAGGTGTTACTTTCCTTATATCTAGTCACATATTAAGTGAACTTGTTAAAGTGACTGACTCACTCTTGATTATCGATAAAGGGGAAATTGTTAGAGAAACTACAATGGATGAATTGAATCAAACAGATGAAAATGATTTAGAAAATGTACTTCTTAATATTATTGACCGTAAGGAGAAAGCCTAACCATGACAACACTCGTAAAACAAGAACTATTTAAAATGTTCAAGAAAAAATCATCTATCATTATTCCAATCCTTATTTTTATTTTAATGATTGGGTTAGCAGTACTAAGTAAAAATTACCCTGATATTATGGGGTCAAAATCACTATTCAAACAAGGTTATAGTTCATTTTCTTGGATTTTCTTTCTCATGATTATACAAGCAAGTACGATAATTACAATGGAATTTCATTATGGTACAATTAAAAATTTATTATATCGAAATTATTCTAGAACAAGCATTATCATAAGTAAGTTTATATCATTATTTATTTATTCACTTATTATATTTGTGATTAGTATTATCATTTCTTTAGTTATCAATTTAACTATGTTCTCTGACATTAATATTTTAAAACAAACGGGTGATAACCTATCCCTTTTACAAGAAATGTTATTAACTGCATTAGGTAATTATGTTGGCATGTGGTTATTACTAAGCTTAACGCTACTTATCTCTTGTATATTCAAAAGTCCTGGCGTTTCTATTGCGATTGGCATTATCTTTTATTTCGCTATTTCTATTGTTTCTGGCATATTATTTGCATTAATTAATCAATGGGAATGGTTAAAATGGTTGCCTATTAATATGTTGAACTTAAGTTCTCAAATTATAGATAATGAAATGATGAAATCATTTACTAAACTGGAATTGCATGAATTATTTATTGGCAATATTGTTTATATTGTAGTTTTCTTAGCTCTAGTTATCCTCGTTTTCAAAAAGAAAAACGTCTAATTTTGGCACCGAAATTATAGTATAACTAAACACGCTCTTAGCACTATTAAGAGCGTGTTTTTTTAATAAAAAGGTTAATAAAACATAAATTAAGATTAATTTTAAAGATAACTTATTTTAGTATAAGGATTATTATTTTGTTTTCTTAGCTTACTGATACAGAGATACTTTAGATAATATATGGTTTATTGTCTTTTTGATGATTGCATTATTGTTTTTAACCTTGCAACTGATTATTTTGCATCTAAACAGAAATGAGGAATTAAATAATGGCTAATAAAGAAGAAAAAGTAACGCATCCTAAGGCAAAATCACTTGGTATCATAGGCAACATTCTGGGATGTTTGACTATTGTAATATACTCACTGAAATCAACTTTTAGTATTCCTAATTTAGAAAATACAGCTCTTATTACAGCTTTTTTGACATTTATATCGTATTTTATTGGAAACATTATATTAAAATCCGCCATAGGAATGATTGCTAGTTTTATACTGACTTTTTATTTAATTATCATACTTTTAACTTAATTTACAAAATCACAAAGGAGCGTTATATATGTTTGAAGCTAAAAAGAATACGATAAAATCCATGCTAATACTCGTATGGTGTTTTATTTACACTGCTACTGATATGTATAACAAAATGAACTTATTTATCCTTATCATAATTGCTATTGTATGCGGTTTAGCCATCCATTACATAGTTGATTTTATCTTTAATCAAATAGATCAATTTTAAAAATAAGAGATGAATATTGAAAAAATTAATAAGTTATCCTGAATTCAAATTTTTAAAAATGGAGGTGAATAAAATGAAAATTTCTTGGATTTTTTGGTGGATCATAAGTGCTATTGAAGTTTTAAGTTTTATAGGATTCTCAATTTTACTCTGGATGAGAGATATAGATGCTAGCGGAACAATACAAACGACGCAATTAAAGTGGGCTAATATAGCTGTTTTAGGTTTTGCTTTTTTATTTCCATTTGCAATACAAGTAGTATGGTTAATCACTAATTTAGTCTTATCAAAAAACAAATTAAATCAGTCTTAGATTAAGAAAAAACGGTCATATCAACAACCAATCGAATTTAATACCTTTGAATTATTTCTGTATATAGTATCAAGACACGAAAAAACTCATTTCAAAAACCAACAAAAAGAGGTGGATTATGTTCAATATCCAAGATCCCAATTACGCTAAAAGATCTATAAAAATATTCATCTTCACAGCTATTATTTTCTTAATCACTTTTGTTCTAGCAGTTATTTTCAGCCCGTCAATCGAAAATTTCAAAAATATGACAGATGGCCAACATGGGAACATCGCCAGGGCAAATGGCTTAACCAAGGTTTGGGAATATATTATAAATAATGGCTTTAAAGTTCCCTTTCAAATGTTTATATTTTCTTTAATTCCAATTCCATTTTTATACTTTTTAAATTTAGTTTCTACAACAATAACCACTGGAATAGTATTTGGTTTTGTAGTTCATTTTGATTTTGATAAAGGTATCATAATGGTATTATCTTCAATTCCGCATACAATCATAGAAATACTTGCAATGTGTCTTGTTATCAGTGGTTTATATAAAGTAAGCCAATCAATTATTAGAAAAATAAGTAATATTTTTAGAAAAACTAAAAAGCAAAATTTATCATTTAAATTGGCGTTAAGTAATGTTTTTAAAATTTACTTTCTAATTGCTTTACCTTTATACATACTCGCAGGATTTATAGAAACATACTTAACAGATTTTATATATAATTTATTTATTTAAATACAACGTTGCTTTATTAACGTTGAACTTCTAAATCCTTAACACCCCCCAAACTTGTCGAATGGTTGGCTTAACAGCTCACACTATGCCGGCATCCGTCTGCAAGTTTAATTAAGCGTGCTTCTAAACACATAATAAATTTTCTCGGCATAAATACATTCTTTAAACAAAACTTATGCTCTATATTTAAGAAGATAAGCCATAAATTAAAAGTGTAATTGGTGAAATCAAGAGTAAACCACTAGATAAAACATCTAACCGTTTATCTTTATTATTACTAAGTGTATTTTTTAAAAGAGAAATAAAAGACACTAATATTAACAAAGTACAAATTATATATATAACTATAATAAAAGTTCTTTTTTAATAAACTTTATCATAACGATTATGGTTTTACAGGTCTATTTGTCGTCGTTATAAACGAATTAAGTCTCGTAAGGTCACACTTATGCGTTCTAAAAAGAATGTGGGCAAAATCGTAAACGACCTTTGTTGATTTTCATTTTAGTTTTAATTAAACAGTTTTGTAGTGCAGATACAACAATTAATACTACATCAAAATTCAATTAAGATTTAGAGATTTCGGATAAATAGTTGCACAATTTGTCTGTTTTAATATCTCTATATCTTCCGATAAATTGTAATATAGTAAACTAATCCAAAGAATATTTAAAAAAATTATTTATTATCTATACCAATATACACAGGGTGACTCCCTCTACTTTGATTAAATAACACTAACTTCTTCCAATATCACTTTTTTTGTTTATTTATCATTACTTGGATATATAAAGCAACCCATAACTCCTTAGGATGAGGTGTAGAAGATTCCATTATTAAACGATGTTGCTCACCCCTACGTTGAGTGAATAGATTTTTTCCTAAGTCTAAAAACGAGCGACGTGCTGAAAATATTTTTGTTCCTTCTTTGTTTGAAATAGTTGTCTCAGTTGATCAGTATGGATTATTGAATAAATATGTAGTCTTATTATCAAAAAACGCATAGGACGTTTGTTGCTTAATGCCGCCTTTTAAGATTTTTATCATCTCTAAGCGACCAATTGCTTGGTTATTAATCAATACACTATAATGTGGCCTTAAAGACCACAGTTTAATCCTTTTCAAAATAATATTATAGTTCGGTGATGTAACTTTTAAACCGGAAGCAGATACAATATCAAAAATACTAAGCCATTTTTGAATTTTATTATTAAAATATAGCGTCCAAGCCATTTCTGTTAAACCATGTATTTTATGTGCATATCATCAAATATATATAATGGTGCTTGATAAAAAAATTCATTTTCTTCTAATCAAGGGCTTTTTTCTCTTATTGCAATTTCTTTTTTATACCGTCTTTTATAAAATTTTCTCAATGTAATTGAACCAATCAACGCTAAAATACTTGCAAACCAAAATGCGGTTAAAATTCCTGGTGAAATAGGATTACTTAAAATTCCTACCAAACTACCAATCATTATAACCGTTACTAAAATAGTTTCAATAAATAATAATAAAATAGCCAATTAAACCTATCCTTTTCAAATAATTCATTTTTCCTAATTCATTTTTCCTGGGCATAATATAACATCTACACCAAGTTTCTGCTGTATAAACATAACAAAACGGACGGTTTTTATATAAATAAAGTAAAAACCATCCGTTTTATAAAATGTTTGAACCGCTTGAGCAATTATGTGCCTTACACGCTTCTTTTTAATATAACTATTGGTAATAATCGTCAACTACGTTGAGTAGTTGATTTTTACATAAAGCCTTTTAACATGCCATACCAATACATTCTCGGTAACAAATCTTTTTTAAATATATACATGCTTCTTCGTTCTTTGGCTTGGTTAAAAGGTAACGTTTCTTGTGGCTTTTTATTATAATCAAATTCAGCTAAGATTAATTTATTATAGCCTGTGACAATTGGGCATGAGGTATAACCGTTGTAATGATGTGTTAACATTTCGTTATTCATTACTTGTAACAAATTAAGTGTCACGACAGGCGCCTGTTTTCTGATAGCTGCACCCGTTTTCGAAGTTGGTGCGTTAGATGCGTCGCCTAGACCAAATACATTTGAATATTGTCTGTGTTGTAAAGTGCTAGGATCTACATCTACCCAACCATCATTATCTGCAAGCGCACTTTTTTTAATCACATCTAAAGGGCCCATAGGTGGCGTAACATGTAACATCTCGTAGTCTAATGTTTTTACATCACCATTCTTAATATGCTCAAATTTGGCCATTTTTTTCTCTCCGTCAATTTCAATCAGATTGTAATTGTAATTAACAATAATATCTCTTTCTTCAGCTATTTTTTCTAATTCTTTACTATACTTTTCTACATCAAACAACGCAGTTTTAGGTGTTTCATATATTACGTTAGCTTTTGAACGGATATTATGTTTTCTAAAATAATCTTCAGCTAAATACATAATTTTCATCGGTGCGCCTCCACACTTAATAGGTGTATTGGGGTGCGTGAAAATAGCATTACCGCCTTTGAAATTAGAAATTTGTCGCCAAGTTTCGGTTACATACTCTGGCGAATAATTAGAACAAACGCCATTTTTACCTATGTTCTCTTGTAACCCTTTAATAGACGACCAATTAATTTGTAGCCCTGGAGCAACAATTAAATAATCGTAATTAATGGTTGTATTATCTCCTAGCGTAATATTGTTACTTTCAGGTTTAAAACTTAAAACAGCTTGATTAATCCACTGTGTCCCTTTAGGTATAACATGCTTCATGCTTTTACGAGAGTTTTTTAGTTTAGAAACGCCCCCGCCTACTAAAGTCCATAAAGGTTGATAATAATGATTTTTAGCTGGATCAATAATAGCTATATTGCCCTTTAAATGTTGGTTTTGTTTCAATAATCTAGAAGCAACTGTGATACCTGCTGTGCCTCCGCCTACAATAGCAACTTGATAGTGTTTAATCATTTACCCACATCCTTAAATTATTTTAATGAGGACGGTAAATCTTGATAGCCTTCTCTAACGTTTACAATATTAGTAAAACCTCTATATTCTAGTATACCCGTTGCAATCGAACTTCTAACCCCTGATTGACAATGAACGTATATTTTATCGTTTTTATCAAAAGGAATTTCTGCGCTTAATAATTTACCATGAGGGATATTCACCGCTTGTTCTAAATGTCCTTGGTTCCATTCTTCATCGTTACGCACATCTAGCACATGAGTTTCTTTGCCAGTCATATCCGCGCTGTGAATAGAAGATGTCATGATTGTTGTTTGTGGCAAACGATAACCTGCTACATTTTCAAAACCAATTAATTGTAAAGTATGCACTGCTTCTTCAACTGTAGCTTTATCGCCAATTAAGTCTATATCTTTATCATAGTCTAAATACCAACCGATTTGATTAATAAAGTTGTGATTATAAGGAATATTGATAGTTCCTTGCGTATGACCGCCATGGAAAGCTTCTTTACTACGAAGATCAAAAGCGATTCTTTCATTGTTTGAGCTAGGGTAAACATTATAAGGTTGGTACATGCTCATACCAAATTGGTTAATTTGTTTCATTTGGGCAAAATGATGCGGTGGGGCTGGTTGGTTTGATGTCAATGTTTCAACAAACGTTGCTTCATCAGTTACATTAAAGGCCCAGTTGTTTATTTTTTCGTAACCTAACGTAGACATCGGTACTGCCCCTAATGCTTTACCACATGGGCTACCTGCACCATGACCTGGCCAAATTTGAATATAATCTGGTAAATCTTTAACATTATTTATAGATTGATACATTTGTTTTGCACCGATTTCTGTTGAGCCTTTCATTTGAACAGCTTTTTCTAATAAATCAGGTCTACCTATATCACCAACGAAGATAAAGTCACCACTAAATAGTCCCATCGGTATATTAGAGCCTCCCCCCTCGTCAGTAAGTAAGAAACTAATACTCTCAGGGGTATGACCTGGCGTATGCAAGACTTCTAATTTAATATTTCCTACATAAATAGTGTCTTGATGTCTAACAAAATGAGTTTGTTTTGGCATCTTTTTATAACTCAAATCATCGTCACCTTCACCAGAAACGTATATACTTACGTCCAATTTGTCCGCAACATCTCTAATACCTGAAGCAAAGTCAGCATGAATATGCGTTTCAGCAGCTTTCGTAATTGTAAAACCTTCGTCATCTGCAACTGTCATATATTTTGTTAAGTCCCGTATTGGATCAATAATCATCGCTTCCCCTGTACGTTGACATCCAATTAAATAAGATGCTTGAGATAAATGGTTATCATAGAATTGTTTGAAAAACATAGAAAAACTCCTTTTTTAAATAAATTTAATTTGTTAAATAAATAAATTATGGCTCGCTTGTTCTGTTTCGCCTATATAAGTGCCTACACCGCCAAATTCAACTTCATCTCTTAATTCTTCTTTTGTAATTCCCATAACATCCATGCTCATCGTACATGCGATTAATTTAATATCTTGTTCTATCGCTTGATTGATAAGTGATGGTAAAGAATCTACATTTTTCTTTTTCATTACGTAACGCATCATGATATTACCTAAACCGAACATATTCATTTTTGATAATGGCATGCGCACTGGCGTCTTCGGCAACATCAAATCGAACATTTTTGCAATGCCTTTCTTCTTAACATGCGTTGCTTGTGCTTTTTTTAATGCATTAAGCCCCCAGAAAGTAAAGAAGATCGTTACATCTCTGCCTGCAGCTTTAGCACCATTCGCAATAATCATTGCTGCCACCGCTTTATCTAATTCACCACTAAAGAGCACAATTGTAGTACCTTTAACAGTATGGTTTACTTCCAGTTCTTTTGGTTTTTCTTTTTGGATAATAGCATTGATTCCATCATGATTTTCCTCCAACTTAACAAGTGAGTGTCCTGTCTGTTTCGACCAGCTTTTAATATCACTAAGAAAACCAGGATCAGTAACGGTTACTTCAATTTGGTCGCCTATTTCAATATTTTTTATTTCTTTACTAAGATTAACTATAGGGCCCGGGCATTGAAGACCATTAAAATTAAATTGTTTGCGGCTCGGTTTGATTGCTTTATTACCATCTTCTACCACATCGTCATGATTAATATTTTGTTTTTCATAAGCTGTATAACCACCGTCTAAATTCACAACGTCATAACCTTGTTTAGCTAAATATTCGCTTGCTTTAGCGCTTCTATTACCACTTTTGCAGTAGACATAATAAGTTTTATCCTTGTTCTTATCGAATGTGTCAATATTTTCTACAGAATGTAATATTGCGCCAGTAATATGCCCTAACTCATATTCTTCTGGTGTTCTAACATCAATCAATTGTCCTTTTTTCCCCAATTGCTCTAACTCTACTTTACTTAATTCGTTAATATGTTCTTCTTGATATTGTTTCATATTTTCCTCCTCTAGATACCTATAGGGGTATAGTAACAGGTAAAAACAACCTAAGTCAAATACCCCGGTAGGTATTTGACAATTTACTATAAATTTATTACTATAAATATATTCAATTTAAAATCGGAGGAAACCAATATGGATTATAATAAACAAATGGTAAATCGCATCAATAGAATACAAGGCCAATTAAACGGCGTTATTAAAATGATGGAAGAAGAAAAGGATTGTAAAGATGTCATTACGCAACTCAGTGCATCAAAGAGTTCAATCCAACGTTTGATGGGTGTTATTATAAGTGAAAATTTAATAGAATGTGTAAAAGCAGCCGATGATAAGGGAGAAAGTTCTCAAGAAATGATTAATGAAGCTGTGAATTTATTGGTAAAAAGTAAATAATGGACATGCTCAATATAATAACTATGTTGTTGATTGGCATATTTGGAGGTTTTATATCTGGCTTGGTAGGCATAGGAGGAGCCATTATTATTTATCCAGCTATTTTGTTGTTACCGTCCTTATTAGGGGCTCCTGTCTATAGCGCATATATTGCTTCGGGTCTCACTTCTAGCCAAGTGTTTTTTAGTACACTCAGCGGCTCATTTAAGGCGAGAAAGAAAGCTGAATTCTCACCTAAACTTGTAATGAATATGGGCGGAGGTATGGTTATTGGAAGCATATTCGGAGCAATGCTAGCTAATTTATTTAACGCTACTTTTATAAACACTATATATATAATCATCGCCATTGTTGCATTATTATTAATGTTTGTTAAAGTTAAATCTGTTTCCCAAGAGGTAAGGTTCAAACCTGTTTTACTTATCTTAGTAGGATTTGGAATTGGCGTAGTATCAGGCATTGTAGGTGCAGGCGGCGCATTTATTATTATTCCCGTATTGTTAGTTTTATTCAAATTGCCAATGAATACAGTAGTGACTAACAGTATCGTCATTGCTTTCATATCATCAATAGGGGCTTTTATCATTAAATTCATACAAGGTTATATCCCTCTAGAAAGTGCAATATTCTTAATAATTGGAAGCATGCTCTTTGCACCTATAGGACTAAAAGTAGGTGCCAAGGTACCTGATACTGTTCAAAAAACCATTGTCAGTATCTTAATCGCAATCGCAATTATACAACTTGTATTTTAATAAATTAAAAAGGAGGCTTTAAATTGAATCACTGGGATGAAAAATTTGATTCAGAAGAATATATTTATGGCAAAGAAGCGAATTCATTTGTCAAAGATATTTTTAAAAAGCAAACAAACAATAATGAGAAAATTTTATTACTTGCAGAAGGTGAAGGCCGTAACGCGATATATCTAGCAAAACTTGGGTATGATATAACAACTTATGATATGTCACAAGTTGGAATTAATAAGCAATACCAATTAGCAAGTGAAGCACGTGTTGATATCGATGCAAACTATGGAGACATCACAAAGCCTAATTTAGCGCCTCAGTCATCATTTGACTATAGTATTAATATCTTTGGTCATGTGCCTAATGAAGGCAAACAAGAGATGTTCAATAACCTCGTTCAATCATTAGTCGTAGGGGGTTATAGTTACTTTGAGTTTTATTCAAAAGAACAATTAGCATATGGCACTGGCGGTCCTAAAGACGAATCCATGTTATATACTATTAATGAAATCGAATCTTATTTAAAGCATTTGCCTGTTAAGATTCATCAATTAGAACAGCATGAGATCTATCGTAATGAAGGTATTAAACATACTGGCACAGGTTCTATCATTCAAGGTCATGTAGAGAAAATATAATATCTAATCCTAAACAATCAATATCAAGTCTTAGCAATGGTTAAAAATAAGGCTTCATAAATCATATCTGTTTTTAAATCAAATCCCCAGTGTTAATAGTTAACATTGGGGATTTTCGATTTATTGATTTGAATTAACGTTTCTGGCCCCCACTTTTTAAAGTGTCTTGAATAAACACTCACTTAAAATATAATTAAGGTTAAGTATAACCCGATTAAAGTAAGAAATAGCACTGGTATGGTAATTACAATCCCCGTTTTGAAATAAGTGCCCCAACCTATTTTAACACCTTTTTGTGTCAAAACGTGTAGCCAAAGTAAAGTTGCTAAAGAACCAATTGGTGTAATTTTCGGGCCTAAATCCGAACCGATTACATTCGCATAAATCATACCTTCTTTAATTATGCCAGTTATACCAGATTGGTCAATCGCAATGGCGTCTATTAAAACGGTTGGTAAATTATTCATAACTGATGATAAAAAAGCTGAAATAAATCCCATACCTAAAATGCTGTTCAATAACCCATACTCTGAAATATGTGATAATATATCGGCTAAAACAGTAGTTATACCTACGTTTTTCAAACCAAATACAACTAAATACATACCTAATGAAAAAATAACGATATTCCAGGGCGCCTCTTTAATGACACGTTTTGTATGTACAGCGCTAGATTTACGTGCGAATAATACAAATAGTAATGCAATCGCGCCAGCAATCATTGATACCGGGATATGAATCAATTCACTTACTAAATAACCAATGAGCAATATGATTAACACAACCCATGATATGTTAAATAACCTTTTATCTTTGATGGCTTCTTGAGGCGCTAAAAGTCTTTTAGTTTCAAATGATTTAGGGATGGCTTTTTTAAAATATAACCATAGCACTAAAATACTTGCACAAAGTGCAAAAATATTTGGAATCAACATTCGACCAAAATACGCTATAAAACCAATGTTGAAATAATCTGCAGAAACAATATTAACCAAATTGCTGACAATAAATGGTAAAGATGTCGTATCTGCAATAAATCCACTCGCAATAATAAATGGGAATATGACTTTTTTATTAAATCCAAGGTTGCGGACCATTGCTAAAACAATAGGCGTTAATATTAAAGCTGCTCCATCATTTGCAAAAAATGCAGCCACAATTGAACCTAATAACATAATAAAGATAAACATTTTTAATCCATTACCTTTTGAAGCTCGGACCATATGCCTTGCAGACCATTCAAAGAAGCCTATTTCATCTAAAATCAACGAAATCAAAATCACTGCAACGAATGTCAATGTCGCATTCCATACAATCGATGTTACTTCAAGTACATCTGAAAAGCTTACCACACCAGTAATAATAGCAATGATGGTACCGATCAGCGCTGTTATACCAATATCTAAGCCTTTAGGCTGCCAAATCACAAATATCAAAGTAACCACAAAAATACAAATTGCTAAAATATCCATCATAAGCATTCACCTGATTGTATATTTTTACAAACACATGAAGCATCGGCTAAATGAATCGTATTTAAATTGGCTATAACTGCTTTTAATATATCATGGTTGAGGTTATACATACGTTTATTACCTTCTTTTCGTGATGAAACCAAATCATGGTTGATTAATAATTTCATATGGTGACTTAAAGTTGGCTGCGAAAATTTAAAATATTCCAGTAAATCACACGCACACAATTCACCGCATGAAAGTAAATCAATAATCTCTAACCTACTTGAATCTCCCAAAATTTTTAAAATGGACGATAACGCTTTATACGACAAAATAATCCCTCCTGAACACTATATAGATTATCATCTATATAGATAGATGTATATATCATTTTGTTCAAAGGCGTTTATTGAAAAAGTACGTGGATATCTCGTTTCAATTCATTTGCGTTTAAATACAAACCAAACTTTTAATTACGTTTGTTAGAAAAGTAAAACCATTTAGTATTTCTGTTACTTTCAACTAGACTTATACTAGTTCCATTTTATAGCTTAAATCTAACTCATTTAACTTCCACTATGTGTATATTCACACTTCCTATCGTAAGGTTTACAAGAAGTTACATAAAATCTCACATAATCCAAAATGAATGCATCCGTTTATCTTATTAATAGAATCACCCTTTTAATATGCGTCATCAACTCATTATTGTAGGAATTATAAAACAGTTATATTGAAAGCAAGTGAAAACGTATATTTTACATACAAACAACAAGCTAATAAAAGACCTATATTATAATGGTATTATCAAAAACAATCCAAAATCATGGTGCCGATGACTGTGCGCTTCTACCCTGAATTAAAGTAGAATATAAGTTATTTTCACATGAAAAGGGCAATTGAGGTAATAGAATCATTACAATACTATTGAGAGGCGTTTCATAAAAAATGTATAAACAAAGAGAGTCGGTATATTGGCATAATATAATACTACTACGTCAATGTACCGACACTATAAAACGCTATTTCTCTTGATTATAAAACACGAAAGAGACGAAACAAAAATTTAATTTGTTTCGCTTTACTCAAAAACACACTTAACATATTTTTTTGAAAATCAATCATATAAGGTTGCTTTTACAAGCTGATATTTAAAAAGCAATAGACTAATTTTAGTAAAACCCTGTTTCTTAATCAGTTCCGTCATATAAACATCTAATTTTGAGAACGTGTTAACTATAAGTCTTTTTTACCAAAACCAATAAACCCTATAATACTTAGCACAACAAAGATAATAAACATAACAATGAATGGTTGTATATGAAAATTTTCAATTGGCAATTGCGGTATATGTTTAAAAGGCGTGATATCTTTCATCCACGCTTTAATATTTAACAACACACCCAAGTAGTTAACTAAAAAGGTATAAGCTAAAAAAGCATAAACCGCTAAGATTAAGCGCATGCCCCACCCAACGATAAGAGTGCCTATGCCGATAAATACAAGTATAGCGGGTACATGGACAATTGCCGAAGTAATGATTGTATCGAATTGGAAAGGCTCCTTCATAGCATAATATTGCCCAACATACAAACCTAATCCGGATAAGAACAACATTACAACAGCATTTACTAATGCAAGCAACCAAAAACTTAACAAATATTTACCGCGTGATAGAGGTTTGGATAATACAAAAACTGTATAACCTTTATCTTGTTCTTTTTTAACTTTAAATAAAGTCATCAATGCGGGGATAGTACTGACCATTGCCATGATTAACATTAATTGTGGTAAAAAATGTTCCGCATAATTCCCCGATGCATTAGGTATCATAGATTTTAATAAAGGATTATTTTCAAAAAAGTCATTTATATCGCCAAAGATAGACCCGTATGATAAACCTAATACAAACAAGCCAATACTAAAATAAATAAATGCTGATTTTTGAAGTCTTATTTGTAAACCTAATGGAGATTTCATATACCATTTTGCATGACGTCTATGTACGCTTTTAGGTAGCAAAGTTTCATTCATATCTCGCATTGCGTTTAATTTAAAACTAAGACATACTACGATAATTGATAATATGAGCATCCACCAAAAAGGCCACCAGTTATTCTCTGAAAAAGCGTAGCTTCTTGATAACCAGCCCATAGGCGAAATCAACGAAAGTTTCTCATTACTTACATCACCAAAAGCACGTAGTAAGTACATAACTAGTAAAAATGAAATGCCAGCACCGACTACTTCAGTGCTCGTGGCTACTATTTGGGCTATTAAAATAGTAAACGTTGCAATCATAATACCAAACATACCCAGCGTCACGCTAAAAATCACGGCGCCAGAAAAATCTATGCTTTCAATACCAAGCGACACTAAACCTAATGTAGTTAATAAAGCAAAGCAAATGTTGAGCAACATACACATTGCTAAATGGCTTAATACAGTAGCTTGTCTGCCGATAGGTAAAGCATTCAAAATCTCTGTCCTGCCATCTTCTTCATCACCCCGCGTGTCTTTAGCTAAAATAGTTATATTCATAATAGCTAACATGATTCCAGTAAATAAAATCATCTCATGGGTAAATAAGACTCCTACATTGGCCTGTCTAAAATCTCCTGGGCCGAGCATAGCTTCCATCGCTGGATTTTCAGACATTTCAATAATAGGCGTCATTTTAGCTGGCTCTGGATACATCGATTCAAAAGCCGGTGGAATCATTAATGTCAAACCTACTAAAATAACAAGCCACAATAGCATTTTCAAACGGTTTCTTTTTAAATAGAACAAGAAAATTTTAGTTGTTTGATAAAAGTTTGATTTCATATTTACTCACCAACTTTATCATTGTCTTCATAATGTCTTTTAAAGATATCTTCTAAAGTTGGAGGTTGGGATGCTAAGCGTTTGATTTCAAAATTTCCTAAATAGTTAATTACCCCGGAAATTTTTTCAGAATCTACTTTAAAATAATAAGTTTCGTCTTCTTGTGTTAAGTTATGGACCCCGGGTACTTGCGATAAGTGACTTAAAGCTTGTGTACTCTCTACAATAAAATGCATTCTTGTAAGATGGCGCATTTCATCTAATGTACCAGTTTCCACAATTTGCCCTTTCCGTATAATGCTTACACGATCGCACAACTTTTCTACTTCACTTAAAATATGACTTGATAAGAGCACACTTTTATTTTGGCTTTTTATCTCTTCAATACATTTTTGAAAAACATCTTCCATTAACGGATCTAACCCTGAAGTAGGCTCATCTAATATATACAAATCTGCATCGATACTAAAAGCTGCAATTAGCGCTACTTTTTGACGATTACCAGTTGAATATGATTTACATTTTTTGCTGACATCAAGCTCAAACTGCTTAATCAATGTTTCCTTCCGTTCATGGTTGGCACGCCCGTGCAAGTTTAAGAAAAAGTCAATAATCTCCCCGCCTGTTAAGTTGGGCCATAAGTTAACATCGCCAGGAACAAAGGCGATATGTTTATGCACTTCAACCGCGTGTTTATGCACATCTTTGCCATACATTTCAATCGTGCCTTGTGTTGGCTTTAACATACCTAAAATTGCTTTAATCGTCGTTGATTTACCAGCACCATTCGGACCTATAAATCCATAAACTTCTCCCTCGTTTACCTCCATATTCACGCCATTTAAAGCGTGAAAGTGGTTGAAACGTTTAGTAAGATTGCTAACCTTGAGTAATGCCATCTCATCACCTACAAACTTTACAATAATCCCTTCACTCTGGAATCAGTTACGATTAGATAAACTTTGTCTTCGTCCATATCCTTTTTAAATGTGGCTACAGTATTATCATCTACCCCAATTGCCTTAAGTTTTTCTTTCAAAGCAACTCTATCAGGGTTGTTTTCCTTTTCAATATCGATACCTGTAATTCCTGTATCTTCAGCAATTTTGTCAGTACGACTTTTATCTAATGATAATACGTACATATCTTGACTACCTACACCTTTATCTTGTAGTGCTACAACATCAACTTCTAAGTCACCGTCAATTCTATATCCTTTTACCACTGGCGTCATACAAAGGCCTCCTTTATAACTATACACGCATCATAATATTAATTACTTTTTAGATTGAATCATTAAATGATCAAAGCGTTCTTTTGTCATATAAAAATGTGTGTTTTCTAAAATATTATCAAACATGTCTTCTTTATTATCATCTTCTGTCAACTTAAATTTAGACTCGACGTTTTCTTGGTCCGCTTCATCAACGAAAATCACTTGCTCTTTTTTCACATCTAAAGTTTTACGATTATAAATGAGTTCTAAATGATCACGCTTTTGATGAATCGCTTCAATTTTTTCTATTTTATATGCGTTATGGATAAAATCCATAACTCTTTTTTCTCTGTATCTTTTACTTTTTTGAATTTGAAAATCTTTCGCAAATTTTTGTTTTACAAGTAAATAAATAATAACGATTATAGCTATAACTAAAAGAAAAATGAGTGTACCCATATGAAGACCCCCTTAATGATTTATATCATTTGGTTATAACATGATACTAATATATTTAATTTTCCCATTCATAATAGGGTTAAACATTTCAAAATGCTTTTCCTACGACCGTCATGGCTAATTCAACTTATAAAAACTTTAAAATATAAAAAGTCAAATCATCAAATAATAGATAAATTAATTTTCCGTATTCAATGTTTATTAAAAACCTGATTATAAAAAATAAATACTTTTTTGTTTTACGCTTATATTATTCCCCAAAATAAATAAAGTAATTCATAAATCAATAATATATAAACGTAAAGTTTAAAAAATATAAAAAAGGTAATTTTAAGAGTAAATGTAATTGAAAGGGTGATGGATGATGCTTTTACAACAAGAACTTGACCAATTGAAACAATTCAACGGTAAACAAAATGGCCAAAAAGTATTCTCATTGTATTTAGATACACGTCCCGAGCAAGGAGAAAAGTGGAAAATAGAACTTAAAAATGCCTTGCAAGATTTAGCTAAGCGAACAAAAAACAGTAATAATCATGAGGAAAAGAACCAATCCAAAGATATTATTAAAAAAGTGGAAAAAAGATTGCAGGATTTAGAACCTGACTTTAAAAACGGTGTGCTATTGTTTATCACTTCAGACGAGTCATTATGGTTTGAACAATTAGTTAACGTGCCCATTGAAACTGAATTTAATTGGGGTGATACGCCTAAATTGGATCAATTGAAATCATTAACAGAACGTTATCCATATACTGGCATCGTGGTATTACAACAAGACAAAGCGCGTGTGATAGAAACTGAAATCGGTATAGCTATCGGAGAATATGACTATACTTTAGATTTAGATACGAATGATTGGCGCCAACATCAAGGCCCACAAGGTGATGATTACACCCAAGGGGGTGCCAAAAGAGATGAGTTCAAAGCGCGTGTTAAGGCAAATCAAGAACGTTGGCTAAAAAGTTTAACCTCTATCGTCGAAAAAACTTCCAAAAAGAACGGTTGGCAACAATTATATTTAGCTGGAGAAAAAGAAGAAGTTGAAAAATTGCGTTCTATGTTTAATGTAGAAATTGATAAAGTGACACCGAGTAATATCTTAAAATCAAACACTACTGAAATTATTAAAAAAGTGATGGAAACGTAATTTCATCTCAAATTAAATCACATATAAAACCACCCCCTCCACTATTTTCAGTGACGGGGGTGAATTCATACTAAACGACTTCATGTTTACTGTTGATAGTAACGACAATGTAAGTCTTTTACTTTTGATGATAAGGCTTCAAAAGGACCTTCAACGTTCGCTTCTTTAATGACACTTTCGATAGGCAAATTTTTAAAAGGTGCTGGCGAAACGTTCATCTCTTCCAACCAACTAGCCAATTGATTCGAAGAACTTACATACACAATTTTATCTAATCCAACGAGTGCATGTGCAGTAGCGCACATTGGACAATGTTCTCCCGAAGTAAAAACAATACTTGTTTTCCTTTCTTCAGGGGTAAGATGCGTCGCAGCCCATTTAGCAATAGCAATTTCTGGATGTTCAGTTGCATCTCCACTACTGATGCGATTGAAATCTTCGAATAAAATATTACCTTTAATATCTACGAGAAGTGAGCCAAAAGGTTCATTCCCTTTATTTAAAGCTGCTTCAGCAAGTTCAATAGCTCTATGTAAATAACGTTCATTATCCAAATAGATTCCCTCCTTTATCATCTACTTTATTAAATAACTAAACTATATATTTACCATAGCAAATTATTCCACTTTATCCAGTTTTTCGTCTGTTTGGTTTCCATATTGAAGTGACTGAATCATAATAAAGATGACTAAAAGACTACTCATCGTATCAGTAAAATAATGTGCGCCTACATAAATACGAGACGCTATAATTGATATAACTAAAACAATTGCAATTAAATATAGCATTTTATTCCGTTTGATTAATAAGACTAAGCTCACTAAGAGACATACACTTAACACGTGCATACTCGGAAAACTATATCCATCAAATGCAGCTGAGGGTCTTGACCGTTGAATTGCATATTTCATAAATGTGCCTATTAAAAATACTGAAAAACACCAGAAACCATACCACCAAAATTTGGTTTTATTATAGAAAAATAAGACGCCTAATATACATAAAATTACAATCAAACAAATAACTGGTTCAAAAATGACCGAAACAAAATAAAGATAATCGATTAAAATAGATGAATTTAAATATGTATGTAGCATATCGTAAACCGTTTGATCTATTGGGTTTGCAACACCTATTGTAATACTAATTAAAATGATAATAAGTAAAATAGCTGAAAGGGCTGCTTTTAAAAATTGAGTCATCTTACAACATCCTTTCTCTCATTGTTAATTCTTCTAGCTACTGCTAAAAGTGCTCCAAAAGCAATACTAATACTCAACATGGAAGAGCCCCCGTAACTTAATAAAGGTAAGGTTACGCCCGTTAATGGAATAATTCCAGAAACACCAGCTAAATTAATAAACACTTGCATAAATATGTAACTTACAACGCCAACACAAATCAATTTATAAAATTGATTACTCGTTTTATTCGCATAAATGAGTCCTTTTACTAAGATATAACCATAAATTATTAATGTAAATAACACACCTAGCAGTCCTAATTCTTCTGAGATAACAGTAAATATAAAATCGGTATGTGGTTCAGGTAAATAACCTAACTTAGCGATGCCATTACCCAATCCTCTACCAGTTAATCCTCCATTGCCAATCGATGTTAATGCACTCGTTAATTGATAACCTGCATCGTTTTCATATTTAAATGGATCTAACATGACTTTTATTCTTTTCAGTCTATATAGATTTTTTGCATCAAAAATCAACGTATAAACACCATACGCAAATAGTGGAATTAGCGTGATCACGCTAATTTGAAACTTTATCTTATTTTTTATATCCGAGTATATTAAAATACAACCAATAATTGCTACTGTTAAAAGCGTACCACCCAAATCTCCTTGCATTAAAACAAGTAATAACCCAACACCTAATATAGCAAGTGGAGACAACATATGTTTCAAACTATAATCTTTACGGCTTGTAACGCGTTGGTTAATGATATAAGAAAGATAAAAAATCGAAGCTAATTTCAGAAATTCAGAAGATTGCAAACTAAATATACCTAGATTAATCCAGTTTCTTGAACCGTTTATTTCTTTACCAATTAAAATCGTGATTAATAATAAAACTAACGTTCCTAAAACTATCATTTTTTGTACATTAGATCTTTTGAATACATTTATATTGATGCATGTTGCTATAAATATAACGGCCAAACTGCCTATAACCAAAAAGATAAATTGCCTTTTCATAAAATAATTACTTTCAATAGGAATGCCACCAGTTAAGGCACCTTTAGACGCAGATACCATACTTGCACTATATATCATTATGACACCTAAAATGCCTAATATAATAAAGCTAACTAACATTCCATAATCTAAACCTTTTAAACGCGGTCCTATTATTTTAAATAATTTTCTCATTTCTGCACCTCATTATAACTCTCCACGCTCTAGTAAATCAGATAAACACAGCCTACTCAATCAGACTTTAGGCCTACCTAATTTAATATATATTTAATATTTTATGAGAAATTATTTTATAATTTTAATTATACATCAAATAAATATATATACACTTAAAGCTATACAAAAAATTAAAGATTTCGCGTGGTTGTGATTAGCTTTTTAGTATGCTAAAATAAATCATAGACTTAAAGTATCTATAATAACTATAAAAATAGAATATACATTTATTTTAGAATTAGAAAAGGATGTTTAACTTGAATCAATCTAAGTTCAATCAAATCGCTCAAAATTATGATAATGATGAAAGAATTAAACTAGCTGAAATCATCTCCCTCGAAGTGAATACGTTATTAGAAAATCAACCCTATCAATCCCTATTAGATTATGGCGGTGGCACTGGACTTGTCACATTTAACATTGAACATCATTTCAACCACATTACGATATTGGACGCTTCAACTAAAATGGTTGAAATATGTGATACAAAAATTCAAAAATTAAGCAAGAAACATATTGAAGCTATTAAAGGTGATGCGCTAGCTTCAAACCAAACTATCGTCGATCAATCATATGATGTGATTATACTTTCACTTGTATTACTTCATAGTGGTAATTATAAGGAGCTACTACAAAGATTAGCAGCTTATTTAAAAAAAGACGGTCTAATCATTATAGTTGATTTTGATAAAAACAAAAACGTCTACCATCCAAAAGTCTATAATGGATTTGCACAAGATGACATCAGTAGCGAATTATTTAAATTAGGGCTTTCAAATATCAATGTCCAAACTTTTTACCATGGACAAAACATATTTATGAATAAAGACGCCAGTTTATTTATAGCCTCCGGACAATTTAAATAAACTGTATAAATATACAAAAATAATTGCATAATTTTTTATGTTTATACATTGTTTATACTACTTCTTCTTTAATTTATAACAAACAAAAACTACTGCAAATCGACACTCATAGTGTGATAGCAGTAGTTTTTTGTTTAAGTATTATTCTGAAAAATTAAGTATAAATTGAATTGAAATGTGCTCGTTAACCAAAGAATCCAGCGATAAAGTCTACACCTTTAGCTACTACATCTGCAATACTAGTTCCCATGTTAACCCAATCATGGTCTAAACCAGACTTAACTGCATTTGAAATTGCTTCTACGATACTTGACATAATATAAGCACTCCTTTAAATTGATTTAATTCATTTTGTAACTTAAGCGAAAGTATCTACTAAAGTTTTGATTAATTTAATGATACCACCGATAATATCTGCAATCATCATGTTAATACACCCCTTTACGTTTTGCTTAATTAAATTGTATGACAACTAATGTTTATAAAGTTATATTTTTCTCAATTCATTTATTTAAATGCCTAACTGTATTAAATTCGTTGAAAACCAACACTTAAGCAAAAATAGTGTTAAATTCATTTCCAACACAAAAATGAATTTTTTAATCCTCATCTAAACTCTATCTTCTCATCATTAGTTGAGGCGTATCTCTATAAGACACTTCACCCTGTCTACTTAAAATAAAAAGCACTATTTTGACATCTCTTTTAGTGATATCAGTCATCTCTTTTTATAATTTTACACTTATGTCTCCTCTCCATTACACTTAAGTTAATTACACAAATTAAAATCATTTTAATTTAATTCGACAAAGGGGGAATGAAAATGGTAAATCATTATGAAGTTATTGTTGTTGGAGCAGGCTCTATGGGGATGTCAGCGGGATATTATTTAGCAAAAAATGGCGTCAAAACTTTGATGATTGATGCTTTTGACCCACCGCATGAAAATGGTAGCCACAGTGGAGATACACGTTTAATACGTCATGCCTGTGGGGAAGGCTTAGAATACGTACCACTTGCTTTAAGAGCGCAAACACTTTGGGATGAACTTCAAAATGAAACAAACGAACGTATATTTTGATAAAGTCCGTATAATTGT
>NZ_JAESKF010000029.1:0-4445 GCF_017891975.1 Staphylococcus sp. GDY8P131P | reverse complement strand
GCTAATTTAGAATAACTTTTCTTGATAAATGATAAAGCTCAATACATTCACTATTCCATTTTTTATATTTTTCGAAATTCCATTGATAAATTATAAAAGATCCCCTCATTTTCATTAAAATCATTTAATTTTTCTAAACAAATGGCCACTCTCATTATTGTGGATATGAGAGTGGCCATAAATTTTATTTGTTTACTTGTCTATTTAACAAAGGGGATTCTCATTGCATTTGTGAATAACTAACTAAATACTTTAAAGCTTTAAAATGATAGACATTAACGAGATTTTAGTTCGTCAGTTGTCATCCATTTATGATTTTTAACCATCTCATCGTTTTCTGTTGATTTATAATCCACCATATAAACGGTTGTTTTTTCTACATCATCAATTTGAGCTTCTGCACCTTTCATACCAGGCATATGGTCAGCTTCTAATTTAACTGTATCACCTTTCTTGAATCCATTTTCAGGGGCATCTGCAACTTCCTCATTAACGACCCATTTGTGATTATTAACTTTTTCATCACCATTTGTAGGTGTGTAACTCACGACATAAGCATACGTTTTATAAGCACCTTTCACAGTACCTTTGGCATTTTTCATACCAGGCATATGATCAGCTGTAATTGTTATTTTATCGTCCTTTTTATATTTACTGTCATCTGTACTTTTCATATTATCTGGGGCTTTACTTTCACTCTTATGATTCATATGTTTTTCTTGTTTTTGATCTTTAGAATTTTCTTCTTCTTCGTTACCAGTTGAACAAGCTGATAATACTAATCCTGAAGCTACTATAATTGAGCTCAATTTTTTCATCATATTGAATTCTCCTTATAAATTATTTTGTTACTTTTATTTGTCCCATCATTCCATTATCTTCATGCTCAAGTATGTGACAATGGAACATGTATGTCCCAGTATTTTTAAAAACCACTTCTATTTTGGCTTTTTGTCCAGGTTCCAGAGATATAACGTCTTTTTTGCCTCTCATATCTTCTGAAGGTTTCTTCCCATCCACTGATAAAACTTTAAATTGCGTTCCGTGGATATGGAACGGGTGCTTCATACCACCCATTTTATCTTTGACGTTTTCAATTTCCCAAGTTTCTTTCCGGTTTACCTTTTGTGTGAAATCTATTCTGTTAGGATCGAATTTTTTGCCATTAATAGTAACATTATCGTCCATACCTTCTAATTTGATTTTTTTATCTACTTTTGGAGTAGTGTCTTTGTTAGTACTTTTTTCTTTGTTAATAATTGGTAAAATTACTGTTTCATCATTATCAACAAGATTGACTTTTTCTTCTTTCATTTTAGATAAATCTATTACTATTTCTTTTCTTGCTGAAGGAGCTAAATTAATTTCTTTTAACTTTTTAGTCTTTTCTAAATGGCCGCCTTCTGAAGCAATATATTCAAAACTTTGATTATTACTTAGTTTAAGATTTAAATCCCGAGCATTGGAGCCATTTAAAAGTCTCAAACGTATTTTTCCTTCTTTTGTTGTTAATTTAGGATCTACTTTCCCATTCACAAGGACTGTATCACCTTGAGTACCATCTTCATCTTTCGTTTTTGTATAATTTAATTTTTTAGATACAAATGTTTTATCTTGGATTATTATAGGCAAATCATTTTTCCCATAATTGCTAGGATAATTATTCTTTTTGTCATCCTCTATATATAATAATCCTGATAAACCATTATAAACTTGTTTAGCTGTATTTGGGGAGGGGTGGGGATGATACCATAATGTAGCAGCCTCTTGTTTAACCTCAAATTTTATTGTTTTTTCTTTTCCTGGTTTTATAACTTGAGAAGGGCCTCCATCCACTTTTCCATCTATTTCTAACCCATGCCAATGAAATGTTGTATTTTCATCTAAGTTGTTGACTAACTTAATTTTAACCTTATCTCCTTTTTTTAATTTTAAAGTTGGCCCAAGTAAATTTCCATTGTATCCTAAAGTGTTAGAGAAATTACCTTTGTAAAATTCTGTCTTTCCTTTCTGCGCTTTTAATGTATAACTTTTATAACCATTGTTATCTTTTTTAGGATCTAAAACTTTGGGAAATGTTATTTCATTTTTTCCTTGTGAAGAATTCAAATTTTTTCTTTCGTCATGACTTTTCATATCCATCATATCATTTCGCTTTTGATCATTTTCTTTCATGTCCATCATGTTGTGCTTACCTTCTGCAAAAGTATCATTAGGAACCATAAACATTATAGAAAATAACGTAATTAAAATTGTGAACATTTTTTTATACATTATATTTACCTCTTTTATTTTAATTTTAATGTAAATGCATTAATTGCTACGATGATCGTACTTAAAGACATAAGTATTGCACCCACAGCAGGTGATAATATTAAACCAATAGAAGCTAATATACCAGCTGCAAGAGGAACTGCAATCACGTTATATCCTGCGCCCCACCATAAATTTTGAACCATTTTTTTCATCGTATTTTTTGAAAGAGACAAAAAATTGATAATATCAGAAGGATTACTTTTAACGAGTATGACATCCCCCGATTCAACAGCTACATCTGTCCCTGCGCCAATTGCCATACCAATATCTGCTCTAATAAGGCTTGGCGCATCATTGATACCATCACCAACCATCATGATTTTGCTACCATTGCTTTGATAATCTTGGATAATACTTTCTTTATCTTCGGGCATCAATTGCGCGTGGACATCACTAATACCTAATTCTTCAGCCACTGTTTGTGCCACTTCTTTATTATCGCCTGTAAGCATGACTGGCGTAATGTTTCTCGATAATAAATCCGAAACCATTTGTTTTGAACTTTCTTTAATTTTATCGCCTTGTGCGATAATACCAATAACTTGTCGGTCATGAATTAGATAACTAATAGAATTCCCTTGTTGAGCGAGATTCGTAAATTGTTCTTTATTATAATCAAAATTGCTTTTATCGAGATAAGAAACATTCACTATTTTGAGTTTTTTATTATCAACTGTGCCTTCTAAGCCTACACCTGGAATATTATTAACTTCTTGAGGAGTAGCATATGAAATATTTTTGCCTTTAGCAAAATCAACAATACCAGTGGCAAGTGGATGATTAGAATTACTTTCTAATGAAGCAAATAGACTCAATATTTCTTCATTATTTAACTCGTCTGTAAAACTTTCATAGTGATTCACTGAAAAGTTACCTTCAGTTAGTGTCCCAGTTTTATCCATCATGATGTAATCAATGTGTTGTGCGATTTCTACAGATTCTCTGTTTTTAATGATTAAACCATTATGTGCGCCTATAGAGGTAGAACGTGCTGTAACTAAAGGTATTGCCAAGCCTAATGCATGTGGACAAGCAATGACTAATACGGTTACTAGCCGTTCAAGTGCGAAATCGACGTTGTTTTGAATAAGCATCCATACAATAAATGAAATCAGGCCAATACTTACTGCAAAGTAAAACAAATAACCTGCGACTTTATCAGAGAGGAGTTCAGCTTTTGACTTATCGTTTTGAGCTTGGTTAACAAGACCCATAACTTGAGATAGGTAGCCATTTTCACCCGTAGCAGTCACTTTAACTTGTACTGTACCTGAACCATTAATTGAACCTCCAATAACATCATCATTATGAGTTTTATGAACTTTTTTTGATTCGCCAGTAACTAATGATTCGTCAATTGATGTTTCTCCTTGAACAATGATTCCGTCTGTGGGTATACTTTCGCCTGCTCTGACTTCCACAATATCGTCAATATGAATATCTGATATTTTAACTTCTTCTCGTTGATTGTTATCAATCAGCTTCACTGCAGTATTAGGTAAAAGTTCTGCCATTTTCTTCAGTGCATTGCCTGCATTACCTACTGCGTTCATTTCAATCCAATGACCTAATAACATGATTAAAATTAAAGTCGCTAATTCCCAGAAAAAGTCCATTGTATGTGTGGATGAACCACTGAAGTTATTCATATAAAAGGCGTATAAACTATAAATATAAGCTACTGAAATACCTAGAGCAACAAGCGTCATCATTCCAGGTTTTTTAGTTGAAATTTCATCTTTAGCCCCTGATAAAAATGGCTTTCCTCCGTAAAAGAATAAAATTGTAGCAAGAATTAATACAATCCAATCTGACCCTGTAAATGAAATTTGAAACGGTAATTTAACTCCCATCATGGGCGATAAAATAATAATCGGTATCGCAAAAATCAAAGAAATAAAGAATTTACTTTTAAAATTTCCATGATGGTGATGTTCATGATTACCATGACTAGTGTGATTTTCATGTTCTTGATGACTATGATGCTCATGATTTTGGTGTTTTTTGTTATTCGACAAAATTAAACCTCCTAATTTTATATTTTTAAAGATAGTAATAAGACAATTTGAGTATAACATATACGGTATAGGGGTATATACCATTTGACTTTTTTATTTTGTAGTGTACAG
>NZ_JAESKF010000028.1:0-16003 GCF_017891975.1 Staphylococcus sp. GDY8P131P | reverse complement strand
ATTAATTGGAGCCGTTCTTATGGACCTACTTGATTAATTGATTTATTCTTCAAGAAAATACATCAATTTTGATAAGTAGAAATGGTAAAAACATTGTATAGCATTTTTCACAGGAGTCTGGACTTGACTCGATGCAAGAAATGTTGGAAGTATGGTATCTAGAACACTAAAAGAATTCTCCAATGAAGAAATTAAAGATATAGCAAGTGTATATCATTCATGGCGTGGAACAAATGATAATCAATATGAAGATAAAGCAGGATTCTGTAAAGTAGCTAAAACTGAAGAAATTAAAGATAACGAATATATCTTAACACCTGGTCGTTACGTTGGTTTAGCAGATGTTGAAGAAGATTCAGAACCATTTGAACAAAAAATGGATCGAATTACAGCAGATTTAAGTGAGCAATTTGCTAAATCAAAAGAACTCGAGGACCAAATCCGTAAATCATTGGAGGGATTAGGTTATGGAGTTTAAAGAAGTCAAATTAGGTGAGATATCTAATATAAATATGGGTCAATCCCCTAGATCAGAATTCTATAGTGAATTTGAAGGAACACCATTTTTACAGGGAAATAGAACATTTCAGCATATTTATCCATTAATTGATACTTATACAAATAAAATCACTAAATTAGCTAATAAAAATGATATTTTATTTTCTGTTAGAGCACCCGTAGGAGATATGAATATAGCACCTGTTGATTTATGTATTGGTAGAGGATTATGTGCAATAAATTCTACTAATAGCAATCAAGAGTTTTTATTTTATTTATTAAAATCAAAACTAAATGAATTGGAATCTCACTCCACAGGAACAATCTTTAGTTCTGTAAACAAAAAGACTTTAGAGAACTTCATTGTAAAAGTACCGAGTGATAGTCATCAAAAAAACATTGGTAGATTATTATCAAATTTAGATAAAAAAATAGAAATCAATCAAAATATCATAGCAAACCTGGAAGAACTTTCACAAACACTATTTAAACGTTGGTTTGTTGATTTTGAATTCCCTGATGAAAATAGCAATCCGTACAAATCAAGTGGTGGAGAGATGATTGATAGCGAATTAGGAAAAATACCATTGAGTTGGAAAGTCCAAAAATTGAACGATATTTTTAAAATAAATTATGGTAAGAATTTACCGACTAAAAAAATATTGAATAATGGTTATCCAGTTTTTGGTGGAAATGGTATTATTGGTTATTACTCAAATTATATGTATGAAACTCCAAAAATTCTAATTTCTTGTCGGGGTGCTGCTTCAGGAAAAATTCATATTTCTAAAGAAAAATCATTTGTTACAAATAACTCAATTGTTCTCGATGAAAAGCAAAAAAATTATTTTTACTATTTTAAGGAACTTTATAAATATAATGATTTTAAACGCTATACAACAGGCTCAGCACAGCCTCAAATTACTATTGCTAACATAAAGTATCTTGTGTACTTAACTCCTAATACGAATATAATAGACCAATTTAATAGTAAAGTTAGCTGTTTATTTAACCAAAAAAATAATTGTGAAGATGAAAATCAAGATTTAGCCGAACTTCGTGACACGTTACTACCAAAATTAATGTCGGGTGAAATAGAGATACCTGACCATATCGAGGTGAATGAAGATGAGCTTTCAATTTAGTGAGGACGATTTAGAACAAGTTGCGCTTGAATGGTTTGAAGAACTGGGTTATAAAATTAAGAATGGCAGAGAAATTAGTGAAACAGGTATTACGCCTGAACGAGAAAGCGATAAAGACATTGTGCTGGATAACCGTTTAGAAAACGCTTTAAGACGTATTAACCCAGATTTACACAACAATGCAATTCAACAAGCAATTCATGAAATATCCATAGAAAAATCACCAAATTCAATTGAAAATAATAGAATATTCCATGAAATGATCACAAATGGGATTGAAGTAGAACATTATAATGAAGATGGAGAAACAATCAATGATTTGGTTTATGTATTCGACTTTAATAACCCAGTAAATAATGACTTCCTGGCTGTGAATCAATTGACGGTAGTAAATGGTGATGACAATAAACGACCAGACGTTGTATTGTTTATCAATGGTTTACCTGTTGTTGTCATTGAACTTAAAAGTTCTACTAATGAATCTGTGGGTGTAGAAGATGGTTATCATCAATTGGAAACTTATAAAATGAGAATTCCTCAATTATTTAATCACAATGCTGTATTGGTGACAAGTGATGGTATTAATACAAAAGCGGGCTCTATGACTGCAGATTATGATCGTTTCATGACATGGCGAACAAAAGATGGTAAGACTGAAGCTTCGTCTACAATGGCAAGTTTAGATGTATTAATCCATGGCATGTTAAATAAAGAAGTATTATTAGATTTAATTCGACATTTCATTTTATTTCAAGATGATGGTAAAGGTAATATTGTTAAAATTTTAGCTGCTTATCATCAATATTATGCGGTTAATAAAGCCGTTGATCGCGCAATAGAAGCCACTTCTGACCAGGGAGATGGTAAAGGTGGCGTTATTTGGCATACTCAGGGCTCAGGTAAAAGTTTGACTATGGTTTTCTTTTCGGGAAAATTAATTCAAAATTTAAATAATCCTACTTTAGTTGTGGTAACTGACCGTAACGACTTAGATAATCAATTACATAGTACCTTTGTAAAATCTAAAGGTCGTTCTGGTAAGGGGTTATTAAGACAGACGCCTAAACAAGCAGATTCTCGTAAAGAGTTGAAAGAACTATTGTCAGTTGAATCTGGAGGTATTGTATTTACAACAATGCAGAAATTCGAACCAGAAGAAGGCAAAGTTACTATGGATGCCTTAACAGAACGTAGAAATGTTATTGTAATGGCCGATGAAGCACACCGTACACAATACGGTTTTAGCGCATCTTACGACGAAAAAGGTGAAGGTATTAAATATGGTTATGCCAAATATTTAAGAGATGCTTTACCTAATGCTTCATTTGTTGGATTCACTGGAACGCCTGTATCTTCGACAGACAAAAATACACAGATGGTTTTTGGAAATTACATTGATGTGTATGATATGACGCAAGCTGTTGAAGACGGTAGTACGGTTAAAATATATTATGAAAGTCGAATAATCCCATTAAATTTACCTACAGATTTAGATATTGATGCAGCTTATGATGATATTACTTCCGGACAAGAAGACGATGTCAAAACACGATTAAAGTCTAAATGGTCTCGAATAGAAGCATTATCAGGCTCAGAACAACGTGTTCATTCTTTAGCAACTGATATTATCAATCACTTTGAAACAAGACAAAAAGCGATGAAAGGTAAAGGCATGATTGTCACAATGAGTCGCCGTATAGCGGTTGATTTATATGATGAAATTGTAAGGTTAAAACCTGAATGGCATTCAGATGATGATAACCAAGGTGTTATCAAAGTTGTGATGACAGGTTCCTCAAGCGACCCTAAAAACTTCCAGAGACACATTGGTCCTAAAAAAAGAAGAAACTTACTGGAAAGCCGTATGAAAGATGTTGAAGATGAATTACAACTCGTTATCGTGAGAGATATGTGGTTAACAGGTTTTGACGTGCCTTCTATGCATACGATGTATATTGATAAACCAATGCATGGTCATAATCTAATGCAAGCAATTGCACGTGTGAATAGAGTGTTTAAAGACAAACCTGGTGGATTAATTGTGGACTATGTAGGTATCGCTGAAAGTCTTAAAGAAGCTTTAAAAGAGTATACTGATTCTGATAAAGATCAAACCGGTGTGGATACAGATAAAGCTTTAGAAATTATGTTAATGAAATACGATGTCATTCAAGATATGTTATATAATCATGATTATTCTGACTTCGAATCAGATAAAAAATCTGATCGATATAATGTCATCTCAAGTACGATGGATTATGTAATTGGCTTAGGCGAAGAAGAAAGACAAAGATTTGTGAATACAGTCACTGAACTTGGTAAAGCATTCGCGTTATGTGCAACAGAAGAAGCAGCTCAAGAATTAAATAGTGAAATCGCGTTCTTAAAAGCCGTTAAAGCAGGCATCATTAAATTATTAGCGCCACCACCAGGAGATGATGAACGTAAAAAATCCCCAGCTGAAGTTGAAGCTGAAATTAATCAGTTGATATCAAAATCCGTTGTAACTGAAGAAGTTGTAGATATATATCAAACACTCGGTTTAGAAAACCCAGATATCTCTATTTTATCTGACGATTTCTTAAAAGATGTAGAAGGATTACAACAGAAAAATGTAGCAGTTGAATTATTGAATAAATTACTTAAAGGTCAAGTTAAGTCATTAATGAAAACTAACGCAACCGTATCCAAACAATTTTCTGAAATGCTAGGTAAATCTATTCAAAAATACAACAATCGGTCTATAGAAGCTTCTAAAGTTATTGAAGAATTAATACAAATGGCAAAAGAAATTAATCAAGAGCAGCAACGAGGTAAAAATTTAGGCTTGAGTACAGAAGAAATTGCTTTTTATGATGCATTAGCTTCACATGAAACAGCTAAAGAAGCTTTGGGCGATAAAGAGTTAAGAGCCATTGCACATGAGTTAACTAAAACAGTTAAGGATAACATGAGTGTTGATTGGTCTAAACGAGACAGTGCTAAAGCTAAAATGAGAGTTCAAGTTAGACGCCTATTAAAGAAATATGGCTATCCACCAGATCTTCAAAAAATGGCTGTGGAACAAGTTGTAGAGCAAGCAGAATTAATGGCAAGTCAGCAATAAAAAAATAAATCATAATGCGGTTAGAGAAACATTTCTCTAACCGCATTTATTAGTATCCTCGTTCAATTAATTTTTGTTTTTCCTTCTCAAGTTCAGGAATATCTTCTTCATCTGGTAATGCATCTATATAATCTAGTCCTAGATGATTTAATGCTGTTTCTAAATCAACATCCTCGCTTTCCATGTACCTCCAAACTTTCAAACTAGTATATTCATCATAAACCTCATTGTAATGGTAATTACCAACAATCATTTTATCACCCTTCGCCATATAATTAAGCTTATTCTAAACTAAAGGTCAATATTGGTCAACGTTTTATTCTTAATTAATTTTCCATCATCATACACTATAAATGAGTTAGTGACTGAACCTTTCTTGTATATAATTTTTCAGCTAATTATAATTAAAGTAAAATAAATGTATCATCTATGCATTATTAAAAAAACTCTATTTGAATACTTTACAATTTGGTGGGGACTCGTAATTCGTCTTTTAAGATAACTCAAAGTATCTATTTTAATCATTTGCAGTGAAACGATGTTGATTTGTTTTGTTTCCATATTGACCTCCATGTATTTGCTATGATTTCAAAATCCATTTTTGACGTGCCTTAGGGTTGAGTGGATGCATAATTTCATTCGTTTCTGGGTTGATGAGTTGTTTCACTTTCTTTTTATGTGGTTTCAACATCTCTAATATTTCATTTACACGTGCTTCAACAACTGGCTTCTTAGCATAGGAGCCCCAAGCTAATATCACTTCATCCGATTCTTTCACTACTTTCATAATATGAATATCAGTATGCTTATCATGACTATTTGCCATATGCTT
The DNA here is from genome assembly GCF_017891975.1 of Staphylococcus sp. GDY8P131P. NCBI lineage: Bacteria > Bacillati > Bacillota > Bacilli > Caryophanales > Staphylococcaceae > Staphylococcus > Staphylococcus sp. GDY8P131P. The sequence continues at coordinate 10,422 of NZ_JAESKF010000028.1, read as the reverse complement.
TATATTTGTGGTTGTTATCATGTTTGAATATAGGTTCACAAAATTAATTGATCCGAAGTCTTTCATCTCAGATACTTTATTTAGAATTAATTGAGTCGTTAAATCTAATTTTTGGGTTCCTTCAAAATTTGGATAACAAGTTATAACTGAAATTATCTTTTTATCTTTGTCCCACGTTTTTTTGAGTAAATAACGATGTTGATTATCGTCACTAAATATTGCTTCAGTTTCTAATATACATTGTATATTCTGCATGATTGATGCCTCCTATTAATATTCTTCAGGTAGTAACATGACGTAATAAGAAAGGTCTACATCATCTTCTCGGATAATATAGACCTTATTCATATTGATAGCTTTTGAATAATTAGCTTTATGAATTTTGACATACTCAGGACGTTCTTGTTTGTGTTTTACATATAATTGATTATTGTGCATGTTGAACTGGAAGACATGAAAGTAATCTATTGCTTCTAGTTCCTTGGACTGTTCGTTTTCACGTTGCGCTACAAGTTGCCATAATAGGTGTTGTAGGTTTGTTGGCAAATTATTGGCAATACCGCGGGTGATATATCTATTCATAAGCGTTTTCCTTTCGTTCTGATTCTTTCATCCAAATGATAATTTCATTGAGAATTGTAATGACGAGTTGTGTAATTTTGATGTATTTATGCATATTATTGTCCTCCTGTTAGTAAGTATCGTTGATCCAAAAGGGGCATGATAGTGTTGTGTAGGTATAAGAAATCCATATCGTGATTTTCATCGATATAGCCGATAGCTATGAGTTGTTTCTGATAATAGAGAATGAACGGATATATATTGCTTTTGTGAAGTGTATCAGAGTAGTAGGTATTAGTCTGTAGTATTTTATTACTGAGTGACCCAAGCCTTACATATTGGTCTGGTAGGATATCATCAGCGATTTCCTCGATAGATTCACATTCCCATTTTTCATCCCTTGGCAGATTGAATAAGTTGGTTATATAGTGCTTGAGTTGTAGTTCTAATGTCATTGTTATGACCTCCTAATATATTTGATTGATGTATGCATGTGATACATCATTTTGATAATATAAGTTTGAAATACCGTTTGTTTCGCCTGGAAATCCCACTGAAATACAGAAAAGATCCCAATCGAAAGTCGTCACAATTGTTGATATGACAAGGAAATCCCGTTATCCCATTCATTTGTCGGGAAATATAGTTATATATTTATATATCATTTGGATTAATAGGTGTGGTTATGATTTACTTTTTTCTTTTTATATTATTTATTTATAAATAATAATGGGATTTTGGGATTACGCTTGCGTAATCCTTCTCCTACATGAAGTTAGCCAATCCCGTTACTATCCCACTTATATTTTGTTTTGGGATGTTCTTTCGTCATATCAATATAAGCTTCACATTGAGCCATGATTTGTTAGCGTGTTGAAGATATTTGTTAGATAGGTGTTATTGAATGACGAAAGGACAGTACATAGATATTAGATTTGAAGAAAGAGCGTTTGAGGCAAAAATAAAGACGAAGTGCTGAGGAGCACTTCGTCGAGAGGGGTATTATTGAAAAGTTGTTTAATAATTTCATTATTGAGTTTTAGTGTAACGTAGAACTGTTTTTTATGATTACCGTCTTTACGAATATCAATACGGTCAATGACTGTAAGATATAATGCTTTGAGTTGTGCTTTATCCATTGATTCTATGTTTTGAAATATTTGTTGTAATAGGGCAGCGATTTGTTTCGTATCATAAGATGGTTTCTCTTGATTTTGTTGGTGCTTGAGTTGATTCATTTGATTTGTAATGTCATTGAGTTGTGTTTCATATTGATGAATGGTTGGTTTGAGTGCAGATGTTAAGTCTGGATTGTCTTCGATGGTTTGAACTAGATTTTTAAGTTTAGTGTTAATTTCATCAAATTGTTGTTGTTTATAAGCAATATCATGATTGAGCGCAGCTACATCGACTCTATTCTCTTGATTGACACGTTCGACAACTTGTTTGATAACTTTATCACTTTTGACTATTTCGAGTATTTGATCCATAACATATTTTTCAATTACATCGGCTCTGACACTATTCGCAGAACATACTTTTGACCCTTTATTACGAAAGTTACTACACGAATAGTAGCGAATGCGTTTTTTAGTACCATCTTTAAGTGTATTAACTGTCGTGCTCGCAGACATTGAAGCAGAACATTGGGGACACGAAATTAATCCAGTTAAAATATTGGTTCCTTTACCATGAACTTGTGGTTTTTCACTTACTTGTTTTTTACGTGCTTGGACTTTATCCCATAATGATTGGCTAATAATAGGGGTGTGTTTGCCTTCGGCGATTACTGGTTTATCATTCAAGCCTTTACGACGTTTATCATTCCAATCTTTGTATTTCGCGAATTGGATTTTACCAATATAGAATGGGTTTGAGAGAATATAAGTAACAGCTGAAATACTAAAAGGATTACCTTTCTTAGTGACATAACCTTTATGATTGAGTGCGTTGGCAATTTTACGATAACCATGACCTTTGGTGTAAGATTCAAAAATATATTTCACAATATTAGCTTCATGCTGATTAATCATCAAATCTTTTTTATTATCTGGTATATTAGAATATCCTAAAGGAATATTACCTTGGTAATAGCCTTCTAAGGCTCTTTGATGTTGTCCGGTGTAAATATTCTCTAAAATGGTATTTCTTTCAAATTCGGAAAAACTTGCAAGTATTTGTAACATGAGTTTACCAGAAGAAGTGTTGACTTCCATACGTTCAGACAAACTGAAAAATTCGACATTTTGTTTATGCAAATCTTCGACAATTTTGAGTAAGTCTGATGTATTACGTGCGAGTCGATTTGTTTTATACACCATAACACAATCAATATGACCTTTATCCGCATCATGTAACATACGTTGAAGTGCAGGGCGGTTCATAGACTTTCCTGAAATACCACGATCAGCGTATATATCTTTGACTTCGAAATGATGGAAGTTACAATATTCTTTGATTTGATTGATTTGACCGTCGATACTATAACCCTCTGCACTTTGCATTTCTGTTGATACGCGGACATAGATACCGACACGTTTTTGTTTGAGTTGTTGCATGATTTTTCATCCTTTCTGATTAAGCAATCGATGATTGTGCTGTTTGATTGACGATGTTTAAGGGTTCATTTTTGAAATAGATACCCGTAAGTATTTTATTTTTGGTAATATGAATTTCATCAATGTAAGGGTACAACATGTTTAATGTGAAACGTTGTTGAATGACATTTTGTAAAGCCTTTTGAATTTGATGCGTATGGATTGATGTTATAGGTTTTGACTGTTGTCGAAATGATTGCGTTTGTTCTCTGAATGTTTCTGCATCAATTTTACCTTGGGCTAATTTTTCTATCAGTTGTTCTTGCGTGACTGTACTTTTAGCTTCTATGTCTTTTTGTTTTTTGAGTCGTTTTTGGATTGTATGGTTGATTTTTGAATACAGATGTTGATTTTGAAAGAAATCTTGACATGTAGCTAAGACACTCGCTTCTAATGATTGTGCGTTGATTCCTTTGAATTCACAGACAAAACGAGATGCATTCATATTTTGTGGACAGACATAATAACGTAATGTACGGTGCTTTTTTCTAATGGTTATATTAGTCAACGTTGAACCACAATAAGGACATTTGATTTTTTGTTTGAGTTGATTAGCTGACGATGTCCGTTTGAGTTGTTTCTGTGACCGTATCGCTTGAGCTTGTTCATATATACTTGTCGAAACAATAGAAGGACACATGTTGTCATATTGTCCGTATTGATTAAGGACTCGACCACAATAATTGGGGTTCATGATAATATTACGTACTTGATAGGGTTTACGATTGATGAATTTCTCGTCAGCTTCTAAGTACTGTGCAATTTTTTTATAACCATAGCCTTGAAGATAATAACTGAATACTGCTTTTACGGTTGGTGCCTCTGTGTTGTTTAGCATGAAAGTACCGTTATGATAGTGATAACCAAAGGGTGCATGAGTCGTAATCAGTTTACCTTGTTTTGCTTTTTCTCGAAGGCCATTTTTGACTTGTTCACCAATATTATCTGATTCGAGTTCAGCCAAACTGATGAAAATATTGAGTTTGAGCCGATCGAATGCTTTATCCATATCAAAATAGCCATCACGAACACTTAAGATATGAACATGATACGTTTGACACAATTTCATGAGTTTTAATGCATTTTTTAGGTTACGATGAAGTCGATTCAGACGATAGCAACACAATACGTCACATTGTCCTTGTTGAATCAGTTCAGTAATTTGTTGATAACCATTCCGCTTATCAGTGCGTCCTGATTGCTTATCGCTATAAAAGGTGATGTGTGGAATATTATGCTTTTTGGCTAATGCCTTGATGGTTTGTTTCTGTGCTGCTAGGGATTGTTGCTTTGTAGTGCTCTGTCGTAAGTAACCAATTGCTTGTTTCATCGTATTTCCTCCTTCCACATTGATAATATATATTTATGAACGAATTTATATATAAGCCCAACACCAGTCAGGTGTTGGGCGCTATTATTAGTCATCAGAGTGATTGATTTCTTCAATCACTAAATCAGTGAGTAATGTGATTAATTCGTCCATATTCTTCCTCCCAATTGATTATGATAGTAATAAAAGTGTTATACCAACATTGGAAACGTTGTAATGAGTTCAATACCTCGTGTTGAGCAGAGTTTGACCAATTTAGGATAATCTTCATAAATGCCCCAAAAGACAATACGTTTAGGTTTGACGTGCTTCAGTTTAATATCATTTATTAATTGGTTATCGTCGTTATAATCTTTTGTGATTTTATAACTATGTTCTTTACAATATGCTCTTACAGTATCAATAGGTTCGTCTAAGTAGGCTTCTCTTTCATCTGTAATATTATGTGCTAATACAATTACATTCATAGTTTATTCCTCCGGTTGATTTAATGAGCTACAACGCATAGAGCGTTGTAGCGGTATAATATTTAAATTTATAGTTCTAAATCGTCACTTGCTTCTTTTTCTTTCGCTTGTTTAATAAAATTATTAAGCAAATCTGGATTTGTATTATCATCAAATTTCGGTGATATGAAAGTTTCTGTATTGGAACTTAAGCCAAAAATAGGTGCAAGTTCTTTATCCAATTTAAGATGATAGAATACAATACTCCTAGATTTTCCTTGAGCATCTTTGACACTGCGCTTTGTTGTCTGTCTATCTCGATCAGAATCCATATAACCTTTTTCTTTTAAAGCTTCTATTACATTGTTGCTGTCTTGAAATTGATTATTATTAAGCATATCTTTGAAAACTTTGGCAATTATTTTAACTTGGATGTGGTCATCTTTAAGTTCTATGAGACCAAACCCTTCCAGCATATTTGATAATCGACCATCATCTGAAAATTTATTTCTGTACTGTGCTACAAATTGGACAATTAGTTCGATTGCTTTATCGGCTAATGACCGTTCAGCTATTGTTTCGTTATGATAGTTTAGTAAATACTCTCGCATTTCATCTAATAATACAGATCGATTTGTTACAGTTGATAATATACGTGCAGAAGTAACAAATACTGCATAACGGTTGAACATACGTTGTCCTGTTTTTTCTTTTTCATTGCTTAACGCATGTTTGAACCATTGCTGTTCTTCTTCGAAAAAAGTTCTAACCGTATTTTCATGATTTAAGAGAAAAGAACCGATTAAAGGTAATAGATGACCATAATTTTGTCGTACACCTAGTTTTATATTGTCTGCGTTATCAGCACTGTGAGTGAATACATCATTTAACTCTATTGTGCGAACGTATAATCCGTCATTCTTAGCGCTATTAGAAAAAATGCTATATTCAGAAGTGGAAACAAGCGATGTTGACCAGGTCTTCGTTTCTTTGGCTTCACCATGAACATTCGCTCTTTGACGGCCTTGCCCTTCAGCTATAGAATAGAGTAAGCCTGTCGTATCAGGGAATGTGGCAGTCGACAATTCATCAAAAGCAACAAGTATCCCGTAATTTTCATTGATAAAACCTTCTAAACCATTACGAGTTGTATTCCAACTACGAAATAGTGTGCTTGTTCCTTTTGTTGGAGCTCCACCTACAGAAACAGCTAACATTGCAGCTGTTGTCTTACCTGAACTACTGTGACCCGTTAGAGAGTATATTGTACCCCCGAATTCTATTAGGTCTATTTTGTTTAAGTAGCTTGTTACAAGGGCACTAACGCCCATTGTAACTGCCATTTCAAGCATTAAATGACCTTTAACTTCTGCATCGTACATTAATAACCATTGTGCATAGCTCCCCTTAGGTTCAAGGTCATATTTTCCATCACACAAAATTTGTGTGTTTTGTGGTATTGATGGATGATATTCAATATAGTTGGTATTGATTACTAATCCATCTTTTGTGTTAATTACGCCAGAACCGCTATACAAAGTGGCCATTGGCAGACTTTCACGCATTAATTGCAATGCATAGCCCAATTCGTGGATATATCGAGTGTTAATCGTAAAGCCGTAACCCATTAAGGAAGGAAGTTTCATAGGCGTTAAGATGTCGGCATCACGAATAACAGTATTACCATACTCGTTTTCTAAGATTAAGCGTTCTTTCCCAGATGTTGGATCTTGGAAGCGATCAGTGATATTGATATAACCTCCCAAATCCAAGTATGTCACTTTACCATCTTTAGTAGTGGGTTGGACTTCTTTTGTCCACCGTCCTGGTTTCGTCAATGCATACTGATTACGTTTAAATATTACTTTATTAGTCATATTGATAACCTCCAAATTTCAATAATTATTTCTTTTTATAAATTAAGGGTGAAATCCCACATATTATCTCCACAATATGTGGGTTCTTCTTTGCCCATGCAGCGTACTTTTGTCCAGCCTGTTGTTGTTCAGTAGTAGTACATGGTATACCAAGATAGCGATTCAACTCGTTGAAACTATATTGTGTGCCAGAAGTTAACTGCTTATAAGTTACAGATAGTGCCGCTTTATAAAGCAAGTTGTAATTGGAACCACCGTTAGCCATGATTAAACTCACCTCAATTCATTGATATCTTTTATAATTAGTAATTACTAACTATGTTTCATATCTTAAAACTAAATTTTTCCATTATCGCTAACAATCTTCCAGATAGATAGAATACGAAAAAAGCGCAAACACCTTAATGAAAGGATGTTTGCGCCATAGTATAAAATGTAATTAGGAAGATTTTTAAGAAAAAGCCTTACATATCAAGCTTTGATGGATGAAAAAAAGTTTAAGTTTTTTTTATTATTCCAAATTGATATTCGTGCATAAATGAAAGTGTTTCTAAAAATGAAAGTGTGGTTTCACTTTTTAGATGGTTGAGATTAGCATGAAATTGCAATGGATTTTTACTACTAGATAGAGTATTATGCTTCTCAATATCTATAAATTCAAAAGTCATAATACTGTCAAATAAAGATTTATTAAATTCAAATATATTAAAAAAACTATTGAATGTGTGATTTGCATGCATATTATGTTTAACTGTAGAAAGTATATATTGATTTATTGATATGAGATCATTGTATCCTTTGAAATAATAAACGAAAAAATCTTTATAAACTTGATGTAATGGATAATAAGATAAGTCTTTTTCAAAATGATATGTCGCTTCTTCAATAAAAATCTCTTTTTGTTTCTTTGGTGCTGAATTCAATAATCTAGTAATAGTGTCTGCTTTACCTATTACTAAATGTACGGGAATAATGTCGCTTAATAATTTAACAAATTCAGAAAAATCTTTATTTAGTTGTTTCTTTTGATAATTTTTCTTTACTAGCTCTGACAATATACTATCTATTTGCAAGTGTTGTTGATTTTCTGAAGCCAGTTCAATTGTATTATTTTCTAATAATTTTAAATATAGATTATCTGGTAAAAACTTTTTGAGAAGGCTGTAACTTATAATTAACAGCGCATCATTGTATGTATAGAATTTATTAGAGAACGTGTTGTCACTGATTTTGGCGACATGTTGTAACAATTTCTTCACATAATGATTCAAACTATTTTCATTTAATGTAGAAGTGCTTTGATTAGTAGAAGCAAGATAATTTTTATAAGTTATAAAGAAGCTTTTTTGAATGTCAGCTAATTTAAACTGATTATTGTTATAAGACTTAGAAGTAGAGGCAATGTTGCGTTGGTTCGATAATGAATGTGCTAATTTGCTTAAATTTTGACTTTCGTAAGAATAAGAATTAGTAAATTTTTTAGGTTTTTTATATTTTAACTGCTTTAATCTTGCTTCAACAATATTGATAGATTCAGTGCTCATATTTGTTTTTTGATTTAATTGAAATCTATTTGATAGCTTTAGTTTGGTACCATAAAAATGTTGGTTAACTAAAATGTTTTTAATTTCTCTGGATGAAAACTTCATAAGTCCATCTTTATAAAACAAAAATTTCAGATAATTGGAAAAATTGCTGCTGTTTTCAATTTTGAATTTAGAAATTATTTCTTCTTTTATAGTAAAAAATTGATCATTAACTTCAGAATGATCAAAATTATTAGTTAGCCACGAATAGAGTCCTTTAAATAATCTTTCAGATATTATTGAAAAAGTGCCTTGCTCGCCATATAAATCCATTAAATATTTAAAATCATTTCTGATGCTGATTTGATTTTCGTTATAATCTACTTCGTTAGCTAAATCTGGATACATGCTTAAACGTACTTCAAATTCTTCGATATGACTTGTAGCATCATTAAATAGGCTTGCAAAAGCCTTAAGTATTTCACTATTTGTATTTTTAACTTTAAACATGATTAATTACTCCTATCAAATTGTGGTTATATATCTTATTAACCACTTTGTTTACTTTGATATTACCACAAGTTAAAATATAAAAAGAGACTATAAATTATACCATGTGGTAGGTATGACTGTTTAAAGAAAAGAGGGAACGTGATTTGTGTAAATTGGAATATTATCAGAATACAAAAGAAGGTACTCATTTTGATAGAAAAGAAGCAAAGATTGATGATAGAAAGTTATTGTCTCATATTGTTGGTTTTGCAAATGCTGAGGGTGGGACACTAGTTATAGGTATAAGTGATGATGGTCATGTGACTGGTTGTAAAAATAATAACAATAGAGATTTAGAAACTATTAAGCGTCTTATTAATAATGGTTTGGTGCCAAGCATAGAATTTAATATTGAAGAAATAGAAATTCTAAACGATGATTACATATTAGAAATTAACATTGAACCTAAAACCGATTCAGTAGTATATGTACGCGATAGTGAAAATGTATATTTAAGGCAGTCTGATAGTACAGATAAACTTAAGCATAATCAAATAGTGAGTCTTGAGTATGATAAAGGTCAACGATCTTTTGAAGATGAGCTGAACTTAGACTTTGAAGAGGAGGATTTAGACAGAAGTTTATTTGATGATTATAGGACAGCGATGAACACAAATCAGTCTGACTATGAGATTTTGAATGTTAGGACAGCGACAAATAAAAAAGGATACTCAAATGCAGCAATTTTAATGTTTGCTAAAAACCCATGTAAATACATCCCGAATGCTAGAGTTCGTTTCATAAGATATGAGGGAACAATTCAAGAAACGGGATCTCGGCTTAATATAATTAAAGATCAAAGTTTTGACCATCCATTACCAATTTTAATAGAAGAAGTTAGCAAATTAGTAAGCAGTCAATTAAGAGATTTTAATAGTCTAGATAGAAATGGGAAATTTATAACTGTGCCAGAATACCCTGAGTTTGCTTGGCTTGAGGGCTTAGTGAATGCGGTTGTTCATAGAGATTATTCATTAACTGGAGATTGCATTAAAATTTCTATGTATGATGATCGATTAGAAATTTTTAGTCCGGGAAAATTACCGAATATGGTAAATATTAATAATTTGAAATATACGCGCTTTTCTAGAAATCCGAGAATTGCACGATTAATGGCAGATTATGGATATGTAAAAGAACTGAATGAGGGAGTGAAGAGGATTTATGATGAGATGAAAGAATATTTTTTAAACGATCCTGAATACTCAGAACCTGCTAATAAAGCAGTTTTATTAAAATTAGAAAATAATATTATGACTAGAAAAAAAAGAAAAGACGATAAAATTAATGACCATGTTACTGAAGAAGTAATGCAATACCTTTCTAAAGACGAAAGAAAGATAATTCAATATGTTTACCCATCTAATGAAATCAATGTAAAGTTAGCAAATGAAATTCTTGGGAAAAAAGATACATATTCTAGAAAAATTTTAAATGGATTACTAGATAAAAAAATACTTTACTGGCATGGCAGTAGTAAACAAGATCCTACCCAGTATTATTCTTTATACGACGAGGAGTAACGAGGAGTAA
>NZ_JAESKF010000027.1:0-2615 GCF_017891975.1 Staphylococcus sp. GDY8P131P | reverse complement strand
TTTTTAATAATTTCTATGATTTTTGAAATTAATATCGAATACAAATTGCTACTATCATTCAATTCTCTTCTAGCAATAAACAATTTTTTATCGTATTTACTTTTTTTATGCCCTGAAATTAAATTCGAATAACCCTCTTTTGCAATATCAAAAGTATGGTTATTCTCACATGCTAAAGTTTTATAACCTCTCTTTAATTTTTCATCACATATAGAACACTTAAAAAACATATTCACACCTCCAATCAAATAATTATAAATAACAAAGTTGCTTTATTCCAATTGCTTTATTGACGTTGAGCCTCGGAACCCTTAACAATCCCAAAACTTGTCGAATGGTCGGCTTAATAGCTCACGCTATGCCGACATTCGTCTGCAAGTTTAGTTAAGGGTTCTTCTCAACATCAATAAATTTTCTCGGCATAAATGCGTGTTCTTGTTATAATTAATTTAAGAAATCAAATAGTCGGTCAACTATATTGAGAATTGCTAATGCATTTTGTAAGTCGCCAAAATTTTAAATGGTGGCTTTTTTGTTTTGTTGAATTTTAAATGGCTTTATTTTGAATTTTAAGGGGTCATTTTAAAGATTTAGGGGTAATTCATATAGTTTTATACCTAAAAACTTATATAAGCTCTTAAAACGCAAATATGAGCCAAATAAATATATGCTATTTTCAAAAACAAAAATTTGAGCAAAACCAGTGTTGAATTTTTTAGACACTGCCCATTTACGCACAAAATTATTTTTGTGCATGTAAACTGGTCAACCATGCCGGTTGAACGCTATAGTTCCCGCAGGGGCAAAAAAGCATAAAAAAACGCTAGCTTTTAAGCTAACGTTTCAAATCTTTTAAGTAATAATTTTGTTTTTCAAAATTCCAAATTGCCGTAATTGAATGTGCTTTTTCTTCTTCGTCTGTTGTTTTATCTTCGTCACTTGTATTAATCAAATTACCATCTTCGGCATCGTCTAAATTTAAAATTTTATGTTTTTGTTTTAGCAAACCACCATAACTCAACATACGTTTTCGATATAAACCTTTTTCTAAATCATTCACGATTTCAGAATCTTTTTCACTGTCCCCAGTTAAATATTCTGATGATTTAACCGAATATTTCGAGGTCTCTTTAATTGCTGCTTGGATATCTTTATCACCTTTTTGATTTGGTTTGATCGCTTTAATATTTGCTACGGGTCGATAATTTACTTGTAATGCTTTTTGCCATAAATCGACCCATTCCGTCTGCGTAATATAGTTTTCCTTTTTTCTAAAATACGCGTTTTCAACACATAACAAAACATGCATATGTTGGTTGTAACTACCGTCAATTTTATTAACTGTTACTTCAGTTGAACGTAAAAAACCTACCAAATTCTTTTTAACTTTTGTATACATCTTTAATTTATTAAAAGCCTTAGACATATGCTTTAAACTTTGTTCCAAGTGGTCACCATCTATTGCATTTTTTGTCGACAAAGTAAGAAATAACCACCGAGCAGTTGGCTTTTCTTTAACAACTTCTTCAATCACTCTTTGAGCTTGATAACTATTTTTCATAGCACGCCTCCAATTACAAACTGGACATAATTTTGACTTACAAAACCATGTCTTATGTAATTTCAAATAACCTTCATCAGTTGGCTTGAACTCTAAGACGTTACCACATTGTTTTACGTTAAAAGCCTTTTTAATTTTTAAGATTTCCAGTATATCTGCATAACTTACATTATCTATTTTCTTTTCTCTCCATGGGCGTTGTTTCCCACTTTTCGTCATATCTTTTAATGTTTTATTATCTTGATTTTCGTCTATATATTTTGTATGATTGTCTTGCATATAAAAAGCCCTCCAGTATTGATTAATGAGTAGATGCTTTAATCTTATTACTGGAGCTTTTTTATGTCAAATTTTCCTTTCACGCACAAAAACAACCAAAAATACTGTTATATCAACATTCAAATGACTTTTTATATCTTTGAGTTATTTCTATATAGTATCAAGACAAGAAGAAACTCGTTTTCAACTCGTTTTAAAACCACCAACCAAAACCTTAAAACTCATCGTAATTTCACTTAAGTTTTTCTTAATTATTCCTTCTTTTTCTACGTCACTTAAATTCCACGTTAAAGGCGTCATATCAAGTAATTTATTCAATTCTTCTTTATTTAATTTAACCTTATAACTAATGTCTATCATTTCAATTTTATTAAAATTAGCTTCAAATAAATCTATAACCTCAGAATTATCATAATCCTTATTTTTATGATTACTAAAGACTATATTCCTTATTTCTTTTAAATAATCACTATTAGGAATTATTTTTATCAATTTCCCCTCTTTATCTAGAACTCTTTTAAACTCATCATAATTAGAAGGGCTAAGCACATTAATTAAAAAGTCTACATTCCCATTCATAACTGGTATATCAGCTAGATCAGCAACCAACCAATTTATATTTTTATATGATTTTGCTGCTTTTTTTACACCTTCTTTTGCAATGTCTATACCTAAGAATTCATTTTCACCAAGAAATGTTTTACTAATTTCATTTAAAATATAACCCTCACCAGTACCAACATCTATCACATTATTTTTAGTTTTAATCTCATAT
>NZ_JAESKF010000026.1:371-4872 GCF_017891975.1 Staphylococcus sp. GDY8P131P | reverse complement strand
AATGGTTATTTTCTGTACACTCTTGTTATTTACATAAGACCCTTTAACATACCGTACCAATACATTTTAGGTAATAAATCTTTTTTAAAAATATACATACTTCTTCGTTCTTTGGCCTGGTTAAAAGGCAATGTTTCTTTTGGTTTTTTATTATAATCAAACTCGGCAAGTATTAATTTATTGTACCCGGTAACGATAGGGCACGAAGTATAACCATCATAATGATGCGTCAACATTTCATTATCCATTACTTGCAATAGGTTATTAACAACTATAGGCGCTTGTTTACGAATTGCTGCTCCTGTTTTGGAAGTAGGTGCATTTGAAGCATCACCAAGCCCAAATATGTTAGAGTAGCTTTTATGCTGTAATGTGGTTGGGTTAACATCTACCCAACCATCACTATCTGAAAGTGTACTTTCTTTAAGTACACCTATGGGACCCATGGGTGGTGTTACATGTAACATTTCATAATCTATTGTCTTTCTATCGTCTGTTTTAATGTGTTCAAATGTAGCCTCTTTTTTGTCTCCGTCAATTTCAACAAGATTATAATTATAATTGACAATTATATCCCTTTCTTCAACAATTTTCTCTAATTCTTTATTATATTTGCCTACGTCAAATAAAGCATCTTTTGGCGTTTCGTATATCACATTAGCATTAGAACGGATATTATGTTTTCTAAAATAATCTTCAGCTAAATACATAATTTTCATAGGTGCGCCTCCACATTTGATAGGCGTATTAGGATGCGTGAAAATCGCGTTCCCTTGTTTAAATTTAGAAATTTGTCTCCAAGTTTCGCGAACATAGTTAGGTGAATAGTTAGAACAAACACCATTTTTACCTATATTCTCTTTTAATCCTTTAATAGAAGACCAATTAATCTGTAATCCAGGGGCTACCACTAAAAATTCGTAACTAACGACCGAATTATCTCCTAAAATAATGCTATTGTTTTCAGGTTGAAAGCTTGAAACAGCATTTTTTATCCATTGAACACCTTCAGGCATAACACTTTTCATATCTTTACGAGAACTTTTTAAACTCGATACCCCAGCACCAACCAAAGTCCATAACGGTTGATAATAATGATATTCAGCCGGGTCTATAATTGCTATTTTTCCTTTTAAGCTTTGATTTTTTCTTAATAGTCTTGATGCCACGGTAATACCTGCTGTACCGCCACCTACAATAACAATTTGATAATACTTACTCATTTTTCCACACCCTTAAATTATTTTAATGATTCTGGAAAATCTTGATAGCCTTCTCTAATATTCACGACATTTTCAAATCCTTTATTTTCTAAGATACCCACTGCGATTGAACTTCTAACACCTGACTGACAATGTACGTATATTTTATCCTCTTTATTAAATGGAATATTTTCATTTAATAATTTACCATGCGGAATATTGACTGCTTGATCTAAGTGCCCATTATTCCACTCTTCTTCATTACGTACGTCGAGTACATTTGCTTCTTCACCAGTAATATCAGCGCTGTGGATGGATTGTGTTAGAATTTCTGATTTTGGTAAACGATAGCCTGCTACATTATCAAAACCAATTAATTGTAAAGTATGCGTTGCTTGTTCAACTGTAGATTTATCTCCGATTAAATCTACATCTTTTTCAAAATCTAAATACCAACCGATCTGGTTAATAAAGTTTTTGTTATAAGGAATATTGATTGTTCCTTGTGTATGTCCACCGTGAAAGGCTTCTTTGCTACGAAGATCAAATGCTATTCTTTCATTATCTAAACTAGGATAAACGTTGTATGGTTGATACATTTTCATACCAAACTGATTAATTTTTTTCATCTGTGCAAAGTGATGGGGTGGCGCTGGTTGATTTGATGTTAATGTTTCAACAAATTTAGATTCATCTGTTACATTAAATGCCCAGTTATTAATTTTTTCGTAACCTAGCGTAGACATTGGTATGGCACCTAATGCTTTACCACAAGGACTTCCAGCACCGTGTCCAGGCCATATTTGAATATAATCTGGTAAATTTTTAACACCTTCTATAGATTGGTACATCTGTTTTGCACCAATCTCTGTAGTACCTTCCATTTGTACTGATTTTTCTAGTAAATCAGGTCTACCGATATCACCAACAAAAATAAAGTCACCACTAAATAAACCCATTGGAACACTTGAGCCGCCACCTTCATCAGTGAGTAAGAAACTGATACTCTCAGGGGTATGACCAGGTGTATGCAAGACTTCTAATTTAATATTACCTACTTGAATAATATCTTGATTTTTAACAAAATTTGTATGTTCCGGCATATTTTTATAACTTAATTGATCATCACCTTCGCCAGATACATATATATTGGCGTTTAAACGTTTTGCCACATCCCGAATTCCAGAAGCAAAATCAGCGTGAATATGTGTTTCAGCAGCTTGTGTAATTTTAAAACCTTCGCTATCTGCAACTTCCATATATTTTGTTAAATCACGAACAGGATCAATTACTATTGCCTCTCCCGTACGTTGACAGCCAACTAAATAAGATGCTTGAGATAAATGATTATCGTAAAATTGTTTGAAAAACATATAAAGAACTCCTTATTTTGATAGATTTAATTAAATAAATAAATTATGACTCGCGTTTTCAGTATCACCTATATAAGTGCCTACACCGCCGTACTCAACTTCATCTCTTAATTCTTCTTTTGTAATACCCATGACATCCATGCTCATGGTACATGCGATTAATTTAATATCTTGAGCTATCGCTTGATTAATGAGTGATGGTAATGAATCAACGTTTTTCTTTTTCATTACGTATCGCATCATGATATTACCTAAACCGAACATATTCATTTTAGATAGTGGCATTTTCAAAGGTGTTTTTGGCAACATCAAATCAAACATTTTTGCGATACCTTTCTTTTTAACGTTAACTGTTTGCGCTTTTTTCAACGCGTTGAGTCCCCAAAACGTAAAGAAGATAGTTACATCTCTTCCTGCAGCTCTAGCGCCATTTGCAATAATCATTGCTGCCACTGCTTTATCTAACTCTCCACTAAATAGTACAATTGTCGTACCTTTAGCAGTATGATTCACTTGTAAGTCTTTTGGTTTTTCTTTTTGAATAATGGCATTAATTCCATGATTACTTTCATCAAGTTTAACTAAAGTATGACCAGTTTGTTTGACCCAGCTTTTAATGTCGCTAAGGAATCCAGGATCTGTGACTGTAACTTCGATTTGCTCGCCTACTTCAATATTTTTCACTTCTTTACTGATGTTTACAATTGGACCTGGACATTGAAGACCACTATAGTTAAATTGTTTACGCTCTGCTTTAATTTCTACATTAGTATTTTCTTCGAATGTATTATCATCGTCGTTTTTTGCTTCATACGCTTTATAGCCACCGTCTAAATTAACAATGTCGTAGCCTTGTTTAGCTAAATATTCGCTCGCTTTAGCACTTCTGGTACCACTTTTACAGTGTACAAAATAGGTTGTGTTTTTATCTTTATTGAACGATTCAATCTTATCTACAGGATGTAATGTCGCACCATTTATATGTGCAAGCTCATATTCTTCTTGTGTTCTAACGTCAATCAGTTGACCTTGTGCACCCAATTTTTCTAATTCTTGTTTACTGAAATTATTGATATGATTTTCGTTATATTGTTTCATATTAACCTCCTAATAAATACCTATACGGGTATATTAACTAATTATTTATATTATGTCAAATACGGTAGGGGGTATTTGACATGTTTACTTTTATCGTTTATTATGACTTTATTCAATTAAAAGTGGAGGAAATAACTATGAATTATGATAAAAAAATGATTAATCGTATTAATAGAATACAAGGACAACTCAATGGCGTTATTAAAATGATGGAAGAAGAAAAAGATTGTAAAGATGTCATTACTCAAATCAGTGCATCAAAAAGTTCAATCCAACGTTTGATGGGAATTATCATTAGTGAAAATTTAATAGAATGTGTAAAAGCAGCAGAGGATAATGGTGAAAATTCTGAAGAATTGATTAATGAAGCCGTTAACTTATTGGTAAAAAGTAAATAATGGATATTTCAACTATTATTATGATGTTACTTATTGGGGTATTCGGAGGCTTTATTTCGGGTCTAGTAGGTATAGGTGGCGCCATCATTATTTATCCAGCTATTTTATTATTACCACCACTATTTGGCGCTCCTGCGTACAGTGCATACATGGCATCAGGACTTACTTCCAGTCAAGTCTTTTTCAGTACTTTAAGTGGGTCATTAAAAGCGCGAAAAAAACCAGAATTTTCGCCACTATTAGTGCTTTACATGGGTAGTGGCATGATTATAGGCAGCATGTTAGGTGGACTGTTAGCAAATTTATTTAATGCTACATTTGTAAATACGATATATATTATCATTGCTTTACTCGCATTAATTTTAATGTTTATTAACATAAAACCGAGTTTAGATCAATCTTCCTTTAACAAGCCATTATTAGTTATGGT
>NZ_JAESKF010000026.1:0-253 GCF_017891975.1 Staphylococcus sp. GDY8P131P | reverse complement strand
TTATACAAGGTTACATTCCTTTAGAAGATGCGTTATTTTTAATAATAGGGAGTATTATTTTCGCTCCGTTAGGTTTAAAATTAGGTAAAAAGGTCCCTAGTTTTGTACAAAAGTGGATTATCAGTATTTTAATTATTATTGCAATTATTCAAATTGTTTTATAAATAAGAAAGAGAAGTACAACTAATATTAGTTGTACTTCTCTTTCTTATTTATAAAGTTAAAACATTCTCATATAGCAAGTAAAATAACA
>NZ_JAESKF010000025.1:0-2366 GCF_017891975.1 Staphylococcus sp. GDY8P131P | reverse complement strand
ATAATCAGATAATGCATTTTCTTGTTTTTCATTTGCCTCTTGCTCAAAGTTCCCAAATTCGAGTAAGAGGTATTTTTGTTTTTGGTCGTCGCCTCTCATTAGTAGTTCAGGGTTTAACATTAATACTCCAGTTTTTCTTTTTATAATATTTCCTTCTTCTAAGATTTTAAGTGTTGTTATTACTGTTTGTAGACTTGTTCCTGTAGCTTTTGCTATTTCTCTTGTTGTAGCTATCATTGTATTGTTACTTAAGTGGACATTATCTAGGATATAGTTAACGATTTTAAGTTTTTTTCCGCCAATCATATCTAACATACTTATTAATTGCACTATATATGCCTTTACGAAGTTACCAGACGTTTGTTTACGGTATAACTTGTCTACCTCTATGACTTCTCCACTTTCTTCGTCTATGAGCCTCTGAGAGCCTTTATAGACTGTTCCATATCTTTCTTTCATCTTTTTCTCACTCCTTATTTTAAACTATTCTAACTATATCATAACTGTTCTAAAAAAAAAAGAACATTTGTTAAAAGAAATTAGAACAAAATGAGTGAAAAATTAGAACAAACAAATTCCTTATAAACCTTATCATCTCAACCTATATTAAGATTTTACCTAGTTGAATCTTCTTTTCTATATAAAGCGTCGGAGCATATCAGGGGGTTATCTAACGTAAATGCTACCCTTCGGCTCGCTTTCGCTCGGCATTGACGTCAGATACTGCACCCCCTGAACCCCCATGCTCCAACAGCAAAAAGGAAACTTTTTGCTGCTTTTCCGACGCTTATTCGCTTCGCTCATATTTATATAGAAAAGAAGTGAATGCGCAAAAGACATAATCGATTCACAAAAAATAGGTACACGAAAAACAAGTTAAGGGATGCAGTTTATGCATCCCTTAACTTACTTATTAAATAATTTATAGCTATTGAAAAGAGATAAGAATTGTTCAAAGCTAATATTGTTTAAATCGTCAATTCCTGCATGTTTTAAGGAATTGTTAAATTGATTTTTTGTAAATATTTTCTTGTATTCTTTGTTAACCCATTTCATAACGAAATAATTATACTTCTGTTTATCTTTGTGTGATATTCTTGATTTTTTTCTATTTAATCTGATAAGTGAGCTATTCACTTTAGGTTTAGGATGAAAATATTCTCTTGGAACCATACTTAATATAGAAATATCAACTTCTGCCATTAAAAATAATGCCAATGAGCGTTTTGTATTTAATAATCTTTTAGCAAACCCGTATTCCACGATTAAATAAATCTCATCAGCTATACTATCAAAAACAATTTTGCGTATTATATCCGTACTTATGTTATAAGGTATATTACCAAATATTTTATAGGATTGGTTTTTAGGAAATTTAAACTGCAATATATCCTTGTTTAAAACTTGGAAATTATCGTGATCAACAAGTTTATTTTCTGTAGTTTTGCATAATTTATGGTCTATTTCAATGGCAGTTACGAAATTACACCTCTGTACTAATTCAAGGGTAAAATGCCCTTTTCCTGAGCCGATTTCAAAGATATTATCATGTTCATTTAATCTTATATTTGTCATTATTTTATCTATATTATGTTTTGAAGTAATAAAGTTTTGACTGTGTTTTATATTTTTCTCGTTCATTATAACCCTCTTTATTTTTTCCTCCTTATAAAATTAGTATAATTATAGCACGAGCTCTGATAAATATGAACATGATGAGTGATCGTTAAATTTATACTGCAATCTGATGCGATTATTGAATAAAAGATATGAGAGATTTATCTAGTTTCTTTTTTTACAAGAAAAAAGAAAGTTCTTAAAGGTTTTATACTTTTGGTCGTAGAGCACACGGTTTAACGACTTAATTACGAAGTAAATAAGTCTAGTGTGTTAGACTTTAATGTTTTTTTAAGGCATTAGTGCATTTAAGCGTCAGAGCATGGCTTTATGCCGAGAAAACTATTGGTTGGAATGGCGTGTGTGTTAGCCAAAGCTTTGGCGAGTTGGTTGGGGGTTTCATGGGATTAATCCCATGAAAGTACCAACTCAACAACACACTAACGCCTGTTGGTTCCAACCAATAGGAAATTGGAATAAGCAATTAGTATAATGAGAGTATAATGTTGGTATAACGTTAGTATAATGATGCTTTTTTTCATTATATTTTTTATGTACTTTAAACCTGCACGCTTATGTGAATTAGAAAAAGCTTAATCGCATTTCATAGATTGACCTCCCAATAACTACGTGGTGTTATTGGGAGGTCAATCTATTTCATTTGCGTTAAGCTTTTGATCTACATTAAGCGTGCAGGTTTTTTGTCTATTTGTAGACGATTTTATGTTATACTAGTCCTTGAAAGAATA
>NZ_JAESKF010000024.1:0-38425 GCF_017891975.1 Staphylococcus sp. GDY8P131P | reverse complement strand
TTATCAATAACACGTTGTTTTGAATCAACATTTAATGTTGAATTCGGAATTAACGTTGACATATTGCAATTCAGTTTTCAATGTTCATTGTTTGTTTTTAAATATGGTGGAGACTAGCGGGATCGAACCGCTGACCTCCTGCGTGCAAAGCAGGCGCTCTCCCATCTGAGCTAAGCCCCCATAGTTTTATAAGAGTCGGGAAGACAGGATTCGAACCTGCGACCCCTTGGTCCCAAACCAAGTGCTCTACCAAGCTGAGCTACTTCCCGTATTTATTATAATATGCATTTTAAAATGGTGCGCCCAATAGGAGTCGAACCTATAACCGCTTGATTCGTAGTCAAGTACTCTATCCAATTGAGCTATGGGCGCTCTATTAAAATGATGGTGCCGAGGACCGGAATCGAACCGGTACGATGATCTCTCATCGCAGGATTTTAAGTCCTGTGCGTCTGCCAGTTCCGCCACCCCGGCAATATAATGGAGCAGAAGACGGGATTCGAACCCGCGACCCCGACCTTGGCAAGGTCGTATTCTACCGCTGAACTACTTCTGCAAATTGAAACTGGATGAGCCATAGAGGATTCGAACCTCTGACCCTCTGATTAAAAGTCAGATGCTCTACCAACTGAGCTAATGGCTCATGAAATGGTGCCGGCCAGAGGACTTGAACCCCCAACCTACTGATTACAAGTCAGTTGCTCTACCAATTGAGCTAGGCCGGCTATTCATTTTTAAAAGATGGTGGAGGATGACGGGTTCGAACCGCCGACCCCCTGCTTGTAAGGCAGATGCTCTCCCAGCTGAGCTAATCCTCCACATGATTATTATAAAGCCTGGCAACGTCCTACTCTTGCGGAACGTAAGTCCAACTACCATCGGCGCTAAAGAGCTTAACTTCTGTGTTCGGCACGGGAACAGGTGTGACCTCTTTGCCATTGCCACCAGACAAAATAACTTACTCAATATATGATACACGTTTTATCAAATAATTGCAACGGTCAATTTTACACTATTTTTAAAATTTCTTTAAAAATCATTTACATAAGACTCTGTTGCTTTCTCTTGAATTTGACGACTTTTATATATTACTTCATTTTTCGTTATTAGTCAATAACTTTTGTGTTTTTTATTTTTAAACTTTATATTTAAGATTTCAATGTCTCGTTTCCTCAACTCGACTTGAATAATCTTATCATATGAATATGTTAAATGCCAAACCTTTTTTAGTATATTTTTATATTTTAATAGGCATTTATGTCCCAAATGTTTCTTATTACAAAAATTAATTAAAGTAATATTAACATATCTAATAATTAATAACAGTAATTACATTTATTCCCTATTAATAATATAAAAACTAGATCAGTTATCCCCCTATTATACAATATATACTGACCTAGTTTCTTGTTTCTATTTAATTGTGATACGTTTTTTATATAAACGGCTTATTTTTGTCTCATGTATGGGAATAATAGCACGTCACGAATCGAAGCTGAATCTGTAAGCAACATAACCAATCTATCAATACCGATACCTAGACCGCCTGTTGGAGGCATACCGTATTCTAATGCTTCAATAAAATCTTCGTCCATTTCATGTGCTTCGTCATTGCCTTCTTCTTTTTCGACTAGTTGAGCTTCAAATCTTTCTCTTTGATCGATAGGGTCATTCAATTCTGTAAATGCATTGCCGTGCTCTCTGCCTACAATAAACAGTTCGAAACGATCTGTAAATCTAGGATCTTCTGGATTTTTCTTAGCTAATGGTGAAATCTCGATAGGATGTCCATATACAAATGTTGGCTGAATTAATGTTTCTTCTACTTTTTGTTCAAAGAATTCATTTAAAATGTGTCCGTATTTCATATTACCGGTGATTTCGACCCCATGTTCTTTTGCGAGTGTTTTTGCTTCTTCATCACTTTGTACGTTATAGAAGTCTACACCGGTAGTCTCCTTAACTGCATCTGCCATATGGATTCGTTTCCAGTTTGATTCTAAATCAATTACATCTTCACCATAATTAATTTTGGCAGTACCTAATACTTTATTGGAAATGTGTCTGATCATATCTTCCGTTAAATCCATAATATCATGATAATTTGCATATGCTTCATATAGTTCAATCATCGTAAATTCAGGGTTATGACGTGTAGATACGCCTTCATTTCTAAACACACGACCAATTTCATATACTTTTTCCAATCCGCCTACGATAAGGCGTTTTAAGTGTAGTTCAATTGCAATTCGCATATAAAGCGTAGCGTCTAATGCGTTATGATGTGTTACAAATGGTCTAGCAGCAGCACCACCAGCTATTTGATGCATCATCGGTGTTTCTACTTCTAAGAAACCTTGTTGGTTTAAATAGTTACGCATCTCTTGTAAAATTTTGCTTCGGTTAATAAACGTTTTTGTGCTATCTTGATTTGTAATTAAATCGAGATAGCGTTGACGATAACGTTGTTCTATATCTTGTAAACCATGGAATTTGTCTGGTAATGGACGTAATGCTTTAGTTAAAAGGACAAATGATTTAGCTTTAACTGACAACTCACCTGTTTTAGTTTTAAACATTACTCCGTCGATACCGACTATATCTCCTAAATCTGTTGAATTCCAAATATCAAATTGCTCATCACCCACTTGATCTTTTCTTACGTAAATCTGAATCTGACCAGATAGGTCTTGTACATGTGCAAAACCAGCTTTACCTTTACCACGTTTTGTCATGACACGTCCAGCGATGCTAACATGGCTCTCTTCTTCTTTTTCTTGCAATTCTTCTTTTGTAAATTGGTCCCAATCTTCATGTAATGGTGTAGCCATTGAAGTTCTTTCAAATTTTTGACCAAACGGATCGATACCTAAATCATATAGTTCTTGCATTTTTTGACGACGTACTTGCATTTGGTCGTTCATTTCTTCTGACATAACTTTCTCTCCTTTATGCTTCTTGTTCCACATTTTTAGTTTCTTTATTTTTTACTTATTGTTAGAAATTGTGAATCATCTATATCATTTCTTATTTAGTTTCTTTTTGATTTAAAACATTTCTAACTTTGTCTTACTATGAAAAAATTTAAATACGCTGGATACATATTTACACATTCTCATTATGACAACTTTTTTCTCTTTTCAATTCTACTAGACGTTGCAAACGTAATAAAGGGATTAAAAATTCATCTTTTGTAGAAAACACGTCAACAAGTTGTTTAGTTTGTACCAACACATAATAAATGATTCAAAGCTCAACTCATACTTCTGAGCAATTACGCTCTATCTACCTCTCAATTTTGATACTTCTTAACTGAGTTATCAGTTGTCACTAAATTACCCACCTTTTTATTAGTGAGTGGCACAATACAATCTGATGCGATGTCATTTAATGGGATAAGCACAAATGAGCGATCCAACATGCGTGGATGCGGCACAATCAAATCATCTTCTTCAATGACTTGATCACCATATAATAAAACATCGACATCTAAAGTTCTAGGGCCCCATCGTATATCTCTCACTCTGTGCAGTTGTTGCTCTGTATCAAGACATGCGTTCAATAAGGCGTGTGGTTTTAGTGACGTTTGAATTTCAATGCATTGATTTAAAAATTGAGGTTGGTCGACATACCCAACAGGTTCAGTTTCATATATTGGCGATATTTGCGTTACATGGATGCCATCTTTTTCATTCAAAATACGAATGGCCTTCTTAAGTTGTACTTCTCTTTCTCCAACGTTACTTCCTAACCCTAAATATGCATATTCCATTAGAAATTCTCCCTCACTATTTCTATACCTACACCATCATAATGACCTGGTATAGGAGGATTTTCCTTAGTGATCCTAACTTTCGTTTCCATTACACGATTATAGTGTGAATTTATACGTTTTGCAATACGTTCAGCTAGATGCTCTAATAAATTTACTGGTTTACTTTCCATGATTGCTTTAATTTCATCGTATATCTCACCATAGTGAACTGTATCAGTGACTTGATCAGTTTTACCAGCAATACTCAAATCCACTTTCATTGTTACATCTACAATAAATATTTGGCCAATTTCATTTTCTGCTGGTAAAGCGCCATGGTAACAATAAAACTTCATACCATTAAGAAAGATTGTATCGTGCATACTCATTCTCCTTTAAATAATCCATACTTTGTCCTAAACGAGCATTGAGTACAACGTTATGCACTCTTACACCTTTAACGCCTTTCATTATACCATATGCAGTCGTGGCTGCTGTCGCTTCATCTCTTTCAGTCGCTTTGGTATCTTTATCAACCATTTCTTTAATAAATCTTTTTCTACTCGTCGCTAATAATACAGGATAGTCTGTAGCTACTAATTCATCTAATCGAGCCATTACTTCTTGTTCTTCTTCTCTGGTTTTAGCAAAACCAATACCCGGGTCAACCCAAACTTTCTCTTGAGGAATGCCAGCCATTTCCGCTTTGTTAGCTTGTTTTAATAAATATAAGAGCATTTCTTCAACAACAGGTTCTGACCTCTGACCATCACCATTATGCATCAGTACAATTTCACCTTCATATTTGGCTACAACGTCGAATATTTTTTCGTCATACAAACCAGCCCATTGATCATTAATCATAGTTGCGCCTAATTTCATTGCAGCTTCTGCAATCTCACTTCTATATGTATCAATAGAAAGTTGAATATCAAATTGATTTAACGCTTTTACAACAGGAATTACGCGTTCCAATTCTTCTGTCACGCTAATTTCTTCATAGCCTGCTGGACGTGTAGATATACCGCCTATATCTATGATATCTACACCTTCATCAATCATTTCTTCAGCTCTTTTGATTGCTTTTTCTACAGAATTATATTTACCGCCATCAGAAAATGAATCTGGGGTCACATTTAATATGCCCATAATTTTTGTATGTGCCATAGTCACTTCTTCCTTTCACGCTTAGATGCTCCATTAGCATTATAATTACTATTCTATAATAACGCTAATTATTATTTTTTTCAGTAAACAATGCTTAAACCATTTATAAGAAACAATTAACGAGATGCTCATTTTTAAAAAGAAACCTAGCGGTCATTTAATTGACTTTTGCATTTCAATATAAAATACTGAGTGTTTATTACAGGTAAAATATAAAATTAACCAATTGTTTTCCTTGAACGATTATTAATACTAAAAAAACCGATCGCGTATATACACGACCGGTTAGGAAAAATAAAATTTAATCTTCAAATGAATATAACGGTGTAGAAAGGTAACGTTCACCATTACTTGGTAATACAGTGACTACTGTTTTACCTTTACCTAATGATTTAGCTTTTTCTAAAGCTGCATAAATTGCTGCACCAGAAGAAATACCACCTAGGATACCCTCTTCTTTAGCAACTTTACGAGACATATCCATTGCTGTTTCGTTACCAACTTTGATTACTTCATCATAAACATTTGTATCTAGTGTGTCTGGTACAAAACCAGCCCCTAAGCCTTGTAATTTATGTGGACCAGGTTCGCCACCACTTAGTACAGGAGAATCTTCTGGTTCAATCGCCACAAGATTAATGTCAGGATATTTTTCTTTCAATACTTTACCGGCACCAGTCAATGTGCCCCCAGTACCAACACCTGCTAAGAAAGAATCAATTGTTTTTCCTTCAAACTGTTCGACCAATTCTGGACCAGTTGTCAATTCATGTACGCGTGGATTAGCCGGGTTTTCGAATTGTTGTGGTTCATAATAACCGTATTCTTCTTTTAGTTCTTTCGCTTTTTTAATAGCACCTTTCATCGCTTCTGCCCCTGGTGTTAAAACCACTTCTGCACCGTAAGCTTTCAATAGATTACGACGCTCTTGGCTCATTGTTTCAGGCATCGTAAATACTGCATTATAACCTTTAGCAGCACATACAAAAGCTAATCCGATGCCTGTATTACCACTCGTTGGTTCGACAATTGTATCACCTGGTTTAATCTTACCTTCTTTTTCGGCTGCTTCAATCATCGCTAAGGCAATACGGTCTTTAACTGAGCCCGCTGGGTTTTGGTACTCTAGTTTTACGTAAACATCTGCTGAATTTTCATCCACCACATTATTTAATTTAACTACCGGCGTATTGCCAATAATTTCGACGATATTATTTACTGGTTTATTTGTCATAAGTATTGCTCCTTTTCATTAAAAAGTCTAAAACCTACTTTTTCTATCGGATATACTTTTCATTTTATCAGATTTTGTTTTGAATACAACTGAGAAGATTGAATATTGCAATATTTTTATAATATGCTACTGTTACACTTCTATTTTATAGCAATTATTGCATCTTTTCTAATAATTCCTGTAATTCGCTTTCTGAATATTGATATTTGTTTCTGCAAAAGTGACATTCTGCCTCTGCGCCATGATCTTCATTAATCATGCTTTCTATTTCAGCTTGGCCGAGGCCTTTGATTGCATTCAAGAATTTTTCATGACCACAATTACATTCAAAACTTGTAGGCATATTTTCTAAAATTTGTACATTATCTTCTCCTAGTACTTCAAATAGAATTTCTTCAGGTGTTAAGCCTTGATCAATCAATTTAGAAACTGGCGTCATGTTATTGATAACTTCTTCCAACTTATTAATCGTTTCTTCTTCAGCACCAGGCATAACTTGAATAATAAAACCGCCAGCTGCTTTGATAGAATTATCAGGGTTTACTAGTACACCTAAACCAACAGATGAGGGTGTTTGTTCACTTTTAGCAAAATAGTAAGTGAAATCATCCCCCAATTCACCGGATACAAGTGGACTTGAACCTGAAAAATAGTCTTTCAAGCCAACATCTTTTACTACTGTTAATGCGCCATTACTGCCTACCGCACGGCCAACGTCTAATTTACCTACGTTATTTAAAGGAAAATGTGTTTGTGGGTTTGTTACATATCCTCTCACGTGGCCATTAGCATCTGCATCAGCAATGATTTTTCCAATCGGGCCTTGGCCATCCACGGTAACTGTTAATTTTTGTTCTCCTTTAAGCATAGCCCCCATCATTAATGTAGCAGTCATTGTTCTGCCAAGTGCTGCAGATGCTGTTGGCCAAGTATAATGTCTTGTTTGCGCTTCTTGTACGCTTTCTGTAGTTAAGGCACTATATGCTCTTATTTGTCCTCCATAAGCCAATGCTTTAACAATATAATCGTTTGTCATTTCTGTAATTACTCCTTTGATTTATTTTAATGTTTAAATTCATTTTTTAGTTTTCATTTAGAACTTTTTACTACTTTTTATCAATGCAATTTATTGTAATTGTTCAGGCAAAAAATTGCTACATATCTGTTTATAATGTTTATTTAAAAAATAAGTAACCATAAAAAGCTTCTTTCTACATCAATATGATAGCAGAAAGAAGCTTTTCGTTCAGTTATTAATTTCTATTGCTTGGATCATTAGGATCGCTTGGATTGCTTGGTTTATCAATGTTCGGCGGTTGTTCATGACCTGTGTCTTCATCAGAATCATCATCGCCGTCGTGTTGTCTTTCTTCTTTTTCTTTATCGATATCTTCTTCTTCTTTGCGGTCTTCTTCTTGTTGTTTATTACCGATGTCTCGTTGCTCTTTACGGACATCTTCATAAGATTTACCGTATTTACCTTCTTTAAATTCTTTTTCTTGATCACTCACAACTTTCGCCGCATCATAATCCACTTCAGGAAGTACACCATCATAGAATAATGAATGAATTTGTTCAGCAACTAATGTTTCTTCTTTTAATAAAGCCTCTGCAATTAAAATTAATTGTGATTGATGTTCTAAAAGAATGTCTTTACAACGTTCATATTGCTCTTTGATGATACGTTGGACTTCTTTATCGATTTCATAAGCAATTTGACCAGAGTATTCTGGTTCGCCTTGCATATCTTTACCTAAGAATACTTGTCCACTGCCACTGCTTGAGAATTGAACTGTACCGAGTTTCTTACTCATACCATATTCAGTAACCATTTGACGCGCGATTTGTGTTGCACGTTCAAAGTCATTTGAAGCACCAGTTGATACTTCGTTGAAGTTAATATCTTCAGAAACACGTCCGCCTAGCAAGCCACAAATTTTATCTAATAACTCTGGTTCAGTCATTAAGAAACGATCTTGTTTTGGTAACATCATTGCGTAACCGCCAGCTTGTCCACGTGGCACAATAGTCACTTTATGGACAACCTCTGCTTCATCAAGTACCATACCAATAATCGTATGACCTGCTTCGTGGTGCGCCACAATATTACGTTCTTTTTCTGAAATAACACGTGATTTTTTAGCAGGGCCAGCAATAACACGGTCAGTAGCCTCTTCTATATCACGCATGTCGATTTTCTTCTTACCTTCACGCACTGCAACTAATGATGCTTCGTTTAATAAGTTTTCTAAATCTGCACCTGAGAAGCCAGGTGTTCTTTGAGACACTGCTTTTAAATCCACTGTTTCATCAAGTGGTTTATTTCTAGCATGAACATGTAAAATGGCTTCACGCCCTTTGACATCTGGACGGCCGACTTGGATTTGTCTATCGAAACGACCTGGACGTAATAATGCCGGGTCTAAAATATCAGGTCTGTTTGTAGCGGCAATCATAATGATACCTTCATTTTCACCAAAACCATCCATTTCAACTAGCAATTGGTTTAATGTTTGTTCACGTTCATCGTGACCGCCACCTACACCAGCGCCACGTTGACGACCAACTGCATCGAGCTCATCAATAAAGATAATACAAGGTGCGTTTTTCTTAGCATTTTCAAACAAGTCACGTACACGGCTTGCACCGACACCTACAAACATCTCAACGAAGTCTGAACCACTGATTGAGAAGAATGGCGTACCTGCTTCACCAGCTACTGCACGCGCTAATAATGTTTTACCGGTACCTGGAGGCCCAACGAGTAAAACACCTTTTGGAATTCTAGAACCCATTTGTTTAAATTGTTTATTATCTTTTAAGAAGTCTACAATTTCTATTAATTCTTGTTTTTCTTCTTCTGCACCCGCTACATCTGAGAAGCGTACACGTTTTTTCTGGCTATCGTACATTTTAGCTTTGGACTTACCAAAGTTCATCATACGGCCGCCACCGCCGCCGCCTCCTTGTGCTTGGCTAAGGAAGAAAATAAATAATAAGGCAATGATTAATACAGGAATTAATGTAGTTAAAATACTTACAAATACACTTTGTTTTTCTTCTTCTTTAACTGTAAATTTCAATCCATCTTGATTTTGTGCTTTGTCTGTTATTTTTTCAAGCTCTTTATCATTGTTATATAAAATTGTTGAAGAATAATCTTCATCATTTTTAGTTTTACCACTTACCATATATACATTTTGTTCAGGTTGAATTTCTAATGATTTTAGTTCACCTTTATCCAGTTGCTTAACAAATTGGTTATAAGTAAGCTGTTTTGGCATATTTCCGTTACCATTTAGCCACGAAAACAAACCAAATATAATAACGCCAATGATTGCGATAACTAGCACGTTACGAAAGGCTTTCTGCATGCGTCGTTTCCTCCTACTTCAATAATAAAACTAACAAAAATTGTAACACAATACATAAGTTTCAGGCCAGTAATTATACTTTTTGTACATATGTTAAGACCTTTGTTAATTTTTTACTTTAATAATTTTTTAGATAAGATATACAAATGTTAAAACATACGCTTTATTAAACTTCTAAAAGTTTATGTATAGGCGAGTCAATTAAGTTAACATCACTATGTATATTAACTTATATTATCTAATTACGTTTTATAGTATATAACAATATTTCATCCGATTAAATTGTACTGCTTACTTTGAATAAATTTCTGGTTTAAGTGTGCCGATAAACGGTAGGTTTCTGTATTTCTCAGCGTAATCTAAGCCATAACCCACAACGAATTCATCTGGTATCTTTTGACCCACATATTTGGCTTCGATATCTGCTTTGCGTCGGTTTGGCTTATCTAACAATGTTACAATTTCAAGTGAGTTTACTTTTCTTGATTCTAATAATTCTGTAATTGATTTTAAAGTTGTCCCTGTTTCTAAAATATCTTCGATAATTAAAAGATCTTTCCCTTCTATAGAAGCACTCAAGTCTTTTAATATTTGTACTTCACCAGTAGACTCTGTCCCACCATGATAACTAGAAACATCCATAAAATCGATAGCTAGGTGTGTATCGATGTGTTTAATAAGGTCTGTCATAAACATTACTGAACCTTTTAAAATACCTATGCAAACAAGTGGCTTACCAGCGTATGCTTCAGTGATTTTCGCTCCTAAATCTTTGCATATGCCTTCTATTTCTGCCTCGTCTAATAACACTTCTTTTAAATCATCTCGCATATTTTCATTCCTCTCCCATATTTCGTATAAAAATAGATGTTTTATATTTATTATTTAAATATAACGTACCTACCGCAATAATTTCATCATCTGCATTAACTAAAATCGGTAACTGATTTCGTTCGGTTTGTATAATTTTATAATCAATAAGTAACCTACTAACCTTTTTGTGGCCTTGTACACCATTTAGTTTGAATTTATCCCCATCGTTTCTTGTTCTGACGAGTAATGGGTAACACTCATTTGGAAAATCATTCGTAATATCAATACTATAATGACCATAGTTATATACACCTGGGTGTTGAATCTGTATTGGCACAAGAGATTCATTATAATTTGCCATTATTATAAATTTATCATAAGCGATATAAATATTCCATTTATCTGTCGTATATAATGTGCATTGACTTACATGATTTTCAATTTGCCTGAACCAAGATTCATACATTTTTTCTGTCATCGGTTTTAATATACCTAATTTCGAAACAATTATATCTAATATGATTGTTTTCAAATTATGATTTAAATTAGAAAATAAGTCTCTTGGGATTACTATTTCTCTCTTATTAGCAATACCTTTAACATACATTTCAATAAAATGATTTGCTTCTTTTTTAAGGTCTTCTAGTTGTGTGTCATGCCATGCTTTCAATTTTAACAATTGTTTTGTCGACAAATGGCAGTTACGTTCTATTGCTGGTAAAATACGATTACGAATATCATTTCGTACATACTGATTTTCAGCATTCGTTTCGTCTTCATAATAAGGAACTTCATGCAAGCGCTGGTAATTTCGAATCTCAGCTTTAGTTATTTCTAACAGAGGTTTGCACAATGCATATGACCCTCTTGCAGTAAGATACGACATACCCAAACTACTTCGAGTGGAACGCCCAGTCATCAATCGATAAAAAATCGTCTCAATTTGGTCGTCTTGATGATGTGCCGTTAATAAAATATCTGCGCCAAGTTTTTCCATCATATCATCAAACCACTCGTAGCGTTTTAATCGAGCGATGCTTTCAATACTATTCCCTTTCTCAACGACATTCGATAAGTCTAAATGATGCACGTATAGGGGAATTTGGTATGAAGTACAGAAATGTTTTATAAATGTTTCTTCTTCCTTTGCAACATCGCGAATATGGTGATTCACATGTAAGCACGTTAGTTTACGATATGTTTGAGATAAATCAGTTATTAATTGATGCAATAATGCCATACTATCTATGCCTGTAGAAACAGCCAACACAATATGTTGATGCCCATCCCAACCGGCCGTGTTAATCTTCATCATAGCTTACCTCCTTTATCATAATATGAAAGTACTCCGTATCGCTAATTATTGGTACGATTGGTAAGTCTATATACAACAAAAAAGAGACTGTTTCCTTAAGCAAGAAAACAGTCTTATATTGTTAAAGTCAAACTTAATTTAGAATCATAATAAATGTTGTACTTAAGCAATTAATTTAAGTTCTCTTGGGAACAGTCTTATTTTATATATTTTTTAGCGTCTAGTGCCTTTTCCGCCACGTCTAGATTCAGTTTGACGTTTAATAGAAGTTAGCTTATCTTCGCTATCTTTTAAGAAGTTTGTTAATTTCTTTTCAAAATCCTCACCTTTAGGCTGAGATTGTTTATGATTTGGTTTGTTTTGAGGTCTACGTGGACGATCTTTTGCTTTTTTAATTGATAAACTAATTTTTCCGTCATCAGCAATTGAAAGCACTTTAACTTCAACTTCCTCACCAACAGATAAGTGATCCTCTACGTTTTCAACGTAATTATCTGCAACTTCACTTATGTGAACTAAGCCACTTTTTCCTTCTGGAAGCTCGACGAAAGCGCCAAACTTTTTAATTCCAGTGACTTTACCTTTAAGCTTGTTTCCTACTTCGATTGACATATTATAAATAAATCCTCCCGATTTGTTTCGATTTTAATCCTATTATATGCCTGTTTGCATAAATTAACAATGGTATAATGATGCAAAAAATTAATTTCAATTATTTACTATCTTTTTTATCTTTAGATTTAGAGTCAGACTTATTATCGCTAGGCAATTTAAAAATAACTTCCCCGTCGTTACTTAAATAGTAATCATCTCGTGCAACTTTTTCAATATAATCTTTATCATTCAAATTATTTAATTGCTCCTTCAACGCTAATTCTTCATCTTGTTGTTTTTGATATTTTTGTTCTTTTTGTTGACGTTCGGCTGCATCTTCACTATTACTTTGTTTTTGAGTGACAAGCATTACAGATAAAATAATGATAATGAGTAGTAAGATACCGCCAAATAAAGTGATACGTCTGCGAATGACACGTTTTCTCGTTTGTTTTTGTTGCTTTTTTTTATTTTCTGATGAAGTATACGTATTCCCTATATTTTCAACTTTTTTACTCAATTGCTTGTCACCTCTCTTTCTATATTTATATTTCACTTACTTTTTCTTCTTTAATTAATTCGTACATGCCTTTTGCATTTTCTTTCGTTGCATGTTCACTTAATCCTGTTACTTTAATTGTTACCACTTTTTGCCCAAATCGAACAACAAGTTCGTCAGATTCTTTAACATCTGTGCCTGCTTTAGCAACTGATCCATTGACAGTGACACGTCCTTGGTCACTGATTTCTTTTGCCAACGTACGACGTTTTACCAACCTTGAAACTTTAAGATATTTATCTAATCTCATCCCTTTTCCCTCCTTGCTCTAAAATTTGCTTTAAGTCCGCTTCACTTAATGACATATTTTTGGTTTTATCATACAACGCTAAGAAGTGGTCTGCAAATACTTTTTCAAACTTAACACGTTGTTTCTTTCCTTCTTTCGATTTCGCATCGGACCATATATTTTTTAAATCTTCTTCCGTTTCTGCTTTAGCATCATTAAAAACATGTGGGTGTCTGCGTATCATTTTTTCTGAAAGACTTTGAATCACTTCGTATATATCGATGTAGCCTTCTTTTTTACCTATACTTGCATGGAGCAACACCTGTAAAAGTATATCTCCTAACTCTTCAATCATATGCCAGTCATCTTCATTATCGATGGCTTCAAATAATTCAAATGTTTCTTCCAATAAATAACGTTTTAACGTGTGATGTGTTTGCACTTTATCCCATGGACAGCCTGTTTCCTCATCCACAAGTCGTTCTATAATACTAACTGCGTAGTCAAAATCACTATAATATGCTACTTCTTTTTCAACTTTCGGAATAAATACACTGGTTATGTTATTAAAAGCGTCGCTATAATGGTCTAATTCGTATAAAGGCGTGGCAATTACGTTGGCCTTGTTGTTTCTGGCTCCGTCCACAATATATACCATTTGTTCATCACTATAGCGTTCCATCAATGTTACTTTTAAATCGCCAGCAACCATCGAACTATAAACTTGCGTAACCAATGTATGTGTTCGGATATTCAGCTGTTCAGTTTGTATATCTGTTGCATCTAACATGGTAAAGCCATCATTCGGGTCAACTTTTATAGCTTCAAATATATCGTCTATAAAACTTTTTCCGCCTAAAATTTCAACTTCAACATCAGCATGTGTTTGGGCATATTGCTCTAATTTCACTGTCGTCGTTTCAGCTACACGCGGATGACCCGGCACCGTATATACAATGTCGCGTTCATTTACAGCGCTTATTAATTGCGACACAATTGATTCATACACTTCTTCAAAGGATTGGTTGTTTTGATATGCTTGGTCAAAACTATCGAATTGAATACCTTCCATCGTTAAGTCTTGAATAACTGGATGCTCTAATGTACGTGTATATACTAACGTTTGTTGTTTTAAAAATTTATAAATACCTAAAGGTAAATCATCTACACCATAATTGCCTAGCCCAACAATTGTGATTTTATTTGTCATTAACGTTTCCCTCTTTTCATGTGGAATAGCTTATCTCCAAAAGGTAAATGCTTAAGTTCTCTAAAGCTTAATAAATTCAGACGTACAATAGCAAATATCACCACACTTATGCCCATAAATGCTGCTATCGCTAACTCAACTAATCCTTCAACTCTTCCTTCACCTGGGATAAGAAGTAATACAATTTGTACGGCAAACGATAGCATCACCATTGTGAGCAGTAATTTAAAGATAAATTTTTGCATCGCTTGAAAATGATACGCTTTTAATACTTGGATATGCAATATCCAAACAAATACAATAAGTGATAGTACAGTACTCAGACTTGCGCCTATTATTGAAAGTTGCGGTATTAACACAAGGTTTAATATCGTTTTAATAACAATGCCAGCGCAGAACGCTAATAATATCATTCTCACTTGATTTTTCACTTGTAGTAACGCAATATCCATCATTATGAGAGACACACATATGACTGTAAGCATATAAATTGAAAGCGTTCCGTTTAAGCTATCGTTTTTAAAAAACACATGGTTCATGATTGGAAGCAAATTGATTAAACCAACGGCAGCTGACACACTAAATAAGATGGTTATCTTTATAGACGCATTAGCATAACGATTCATGCGCATATATTGTTTCCTTTTTATCGCATCAGTCAGTAGTGGAATAAGCACAAAACAAAATGTAGTTGTTACAATCAAACCCATCTGAATAAATGAAGCGCCTCGGTCAAAAATTCCTTTTTGAACTGTAGCTGCTTCAAAACCTAGGCCCATATACTGAAGTGAACGTATTATTGTAAAGCTATCAACTACTTGCCATACAATAACAATCAATTGACTTACTGCAAAAACGATAATTCCAAGCGTTAATTTTTTCCAAGCTACATGGTTTCCTGTATATGTGCGTGTTAATTTAAATGGTCTGCGTTGTATCAGAAATAGGCTTGAAACTAAAAAACCTATTGCAGAGCCAAGAATCGCTAATGTACCCGCTTGGTAAATATCCCATGACTGACTTGCGAACATCACGATAGCAGCCATTATAATTGCTACACGAATAAACTGCTCTATTACCTGTGAAATAGCTGGCGTGTTCATATGTCGGTGCGCCTGGTAATACCCACGATATACACCGAGGACACCAACAAATAAAAAGCTAACACTTGCCGCTCTTAACATGGGTGCTAAATTGATATCTCCCATCAGTAGTGCCACCCAATGGGCACAAATGAACATTAGAAAGAAAAATACAATACCTATATATTGCAACCTTAGTAATACGCGAGTGTATTGACTGGCTTGACCGTTCACACCGAAAGTTTGAGTTACAGCACTTGGGATTGCATTCATTGTTAAAATAACGCCTAATGCTACAATTGGATAAACTTGTTGGTAAGCGTATAA
This sequence comes from Staphylococcus sp. GDY8P131P, assembly GCF_017891975.1. Classification (NCBI taxonomy): domain Bacteria; kingdom Bacillati; phylum Bacillota; class Bacilli; order Caryophanales; family Staphylococcaceae; genus Staphylococcus; species Staphylococcus sp. GDY8P131P. The sequence continues at coordinate 22,767 of NZ_JAESKF010000024.1, read as the reverse complement.
TCCCTCGTCCCCTAGTATATTTTGATATGGAACGCGATACAACGCACTAAGTACCTTGACGATAATAAGTGCTATCGTAAGTACAACGACACCATTAAAAGTATTTGGTGTGTCAAATTTAGTTTTCATCCGGTATAACCATACTTTCTTCTAAACATTTTGCTAAGAATTTTAAGTTATCTAACCAAGCTTTACCTTTATTTAACGTCACTTTCATTTTACCATCTTGAACGCCAACTTTCATTGCACGCCCTAAAGGTTGTGTTTGTTTAAAGAGTGTTTCACCATTTATATCAGTAGTCGCTTTTTCAGATAAATCAATTTCAATTTTTTTACCCATATCTTTAATTAGTGTTACTCCTGCGTGCAATGCATATACTTTAATTTCCATCATTTCTAATAATCTTTCAACTTCAACAGGATAGTCGTTGAAGCGGTCTATGAGCTCATCTTTAATGTCCATCAATTGTGATTTTGTTTCAATTTTACGCAGTTTTTTATAAATTTCAATTTTAGCCTGTTCATTTGGAATATATTCTGCTGGTAAATAAGCATCAATATTTAATTCTATTTCAACTTCTGGTACGTCAGGTTTTTCTTCTTTAATACCGCGTTTTTCATTAACGGCTTCTTCTAACATTTGGGAATATAAATCAAAGCCTACTGAATCAATAAACCCATGCTGTTGCTTACCTAAAAGGTTACCAGCACCACGAATATTCAAATCACGCATAGCGATCTTAAAACCTGAACCTAATTCAGTGAATTCTTTAATTGCTTGTAATCTTTCTTCCGCAGTTTCTGATAACACTTTATTAGAAGGGTGTAAGAAATACGCATAACCAATACGACTTGAGCGTCCCACGCGTCCTCGTAATTGATATAATTGACTAAGCCCAAATTTGTCAGCATCCTCAATAATTAAGGTGTTCGCATTTGGGACATCTACGCCCGTTTCAATTATTGTTGTTGTGACAAGAATATCAAATTCATGATTGATAAAACTCAACATAGTTTCTTCTAAGTCTCGTTCATTCATTTGTCCATGCGCTACGCCAATATTGGCGTCTGGCATTAACATTTGTAACTGTTCTCGTTTCTCATAAATCGATTGGACTTTATTATATAAATAAAACACTTGTCCATCTCTTGAAAGTTCTCTTTCCAAAGCTTCTTTAATAAAATTCATATTTTGTTCTAACACATAAGTTTGGACTGGAAAACGATTTTCTGGTGGTGTTTCGATCACTGATAAATCACGAACACCTAACATACTCATATGCAACGTTCTTGGGATAGGCGTTGCTGTTAGCGTTAATACATCAACATTGGCCTTAAGTGATTTAATTTTTTCCTTATGTCGCACACCAAATCGTTGTTCTTCGTCGACAATTAATAATCCTAAATCCTTATAATGGATATCTTTACCTAATAGTTTGTGTGTACCTACAACAATATCCACCTCACCTGATTTCAAACCTTCTTTAACTTCTTTAACTTCTTTGGTAGTTCTAAATCTACTAATGAGTTGAATTTCTATTGGGAAATCTTGCATACGTTCTATTAACGTTTCATAATGTTGTTGCGCTAATATTGTCGTAGGCACAAGGAATGCTACCTGCTTACCTTCCATAACTGCTTTAAACGCTGCTCGAACGGCGACTTCTGTTTTACCGTAACCAACATCACCGCATAACAGTCTGTCCATTGGTCGCTCAACTTCCATATCTTGCTTAATTTCTTCAATCGATTTTCCTTGGTCGGGTGTCAATTCATAAGGGAAATCTATTTCAAAATCATTTTGCTGTGGTGTATCTGGCCCATATTTATACCCAACTGACATTTCTCTTTCTTTATATAGTTCTATTAATTCATCAGCCATATCTTCAACATTTTGTTGAACCTTGGCTTTTGTTTTTTTCCATTCGGTGCCCCCGAGTTTGTTTAACTTGGGTGACTTGTCTTCGGAAGCCACGTATTTTTGTACTTGATCCATTTGATCGACGGGTACAAATAATTGGTCGGTTCCTTTATATTGCAGTTTGATATAATCTTTATGAACGCCTCCAACTTCAAGGGTTTCAACACCTAAATATTTACCGACACCATGATGCACGTGGACCACAAAATCTCCAACTTTTAAATCTTGATAGGATTTAATTTTCTCTGCATTGGTTAATTTTTTATGTTGTTTCGCTTTTTTCTTCTGCTTAGATTTAAAAAGCTCACGTTCTGTTACAACGGCTAACTGCATATAAGGTAATTCAAAACCTTCTGACAAACTACCTTCAGTGATAATTGCGCTACCACCTTCAACCTGTGGGCTTGGTGTATCGATAAACGTTGGTATATGCATTTCATTTAACATTGATTGGATGCGCTCTTTTTTTAATTCAGTTTCTGCTAATACGATGACAGTATAATCATTCTGAATAAAACGCTGAAATTCTGAACGCATAATATCATATTGACCGTAAAATTGTTGTACCGGTTTACAAGAAAACTTAATGATATCATTCAATTCTACAGACATGGTCGTAGTAAATAGCGTAAAGTACGTGACTGGATATTGTTTTAATAAAGATTCAAAACCATCATATTGTAAAAAGTTTTGACCCATAAACCCTTTACCACTCTCGATTAAACCTTGCATAAATTCATCCGCTTCAGAAATCAGGTTTGTTTCTGTTTCTTTAATACGATTGTATTCATCAACAGCAACTATGGCATCATCTTTGAAATAATCAATAATGGTTGCAGGTTCTTCATACATAAACGCTACAAGCCTACGTAGTACTTGATGATCAAATAAAGAAGATTCAAACAGCTGAAAGCTTTCATAAGTCTCTTTCAAATCATTACGTACTGATTTATCTATTTTAGGACGCGTATATTCATATGCTTCTTTTAACTTTAATTTTGTATGTTTCAATACATCATCAGTAATGATATAATCACTGGCCGTTGTGATTTCTACTTGATCTAAATTAGCCTCTGAGCGTTGTGTTTCCACATCAAAGTGGCGAATAGAATCTACTTCTGTATCGAACAGTTCAATTCGTACAGGCATGCCTATCAATGGGTATATATCAATAATCCCCCCACGTAAAGAAATTTCCCCAATATGTGAGACAACGCTTTCTCTTCGATATCCCATGTTCACAAGTTTATTTAAAAATTCATCAACGTCTATATCGTCGCCAATAGCTAGTCTAAGTTGATGCGATTGCCACATTTCAACTGGTGTTAACCACTTTTTCAATCCGTTTAAAGGCACGATAAACAAGCCTCTCTTTTCTTGAGCAAGCGCAGTTAATGTGCGCACACGTTCACTCATAAATTGAGGGCTTTGTGTTGAAAATTCTTCTGTCATAATATCTTGCATTGGATATTTGTATATATCATCAGCGTCTATATATTGAAGCAAATCGCTTTCTAACTTATCGGCTTGATATAAATTATTTGTTATCACAAGCATTTGTTTAGGACTGTGAATAAACTTTTCAGCTATAATGGTCGCTTTGGCAGAACTAGATAATCCTGTTACTAATACATTTTCTTCACCAAATACTGCATTCAATTCTTGGTAACGTTTATCTTCTTTAATATATTCTGTAATTATTGATTTCACTTGACCTCACCATTAAACTCATTCATCACATGATCAAAACGAGCGCTTTCAATATATGCTTCTACTGCACGTGCTGAATGTTCTATTACTTTATTCATTGTTTCCATTTCTTGTTTTGTAAACCTTTGTAAAACATAATCAACGATAGACATGCCATTGGAAGGACGATCCACTCCTATTCTAATACGTTTAAATTGATCTGTACCTAAAGATTGTATAATCGATTTCATACCGTTATGACCACCAGCGCTTCCTTTTTGTCGCAAGCGAATCTCACCTTGTGGTAAATCTAAATCATCATATAGTACGAGTAAATCGTCTACATCAATATCATAATACTTCATCAGCGGGCCTACTGCTTCACCAGATAAATTCATCATCGTCATCGGTTCAATAAACATAACTTTTTCACCCGCTAAACGTTCTATGGTATAAGCACCTTTATATTTTTGTTTATCTAATTTAAATTGGTTTTGTTCTAACATATAATCAACGACTTCAAATCCAATATTATGTTTGGTTTGCTCGAAGCGTTTGCCTATATTGCCTAAACCTACAATACATTTCATTACGTTACCTCCAATAATTATTAATCGTCATATATTTTTGTTATTTTGTAACTTTATCATGTCACTCATTTTTGTAATCATATCATTCACTATATTAACATAAAAAAACACCAGCTTAACGAATTAAGCATGGTGCTTTTATAAGGATATGTTTTCTTTATTGAAATCGTGTGTCATAAAGAAGGGGTTAAGAGAATTATTCTTCTTCTTTTTCTTCTTTATCTTCACCTACAACTTCAGGCTCTTCAGTTGTTGATTCGCCTTCCATTGCTTCGATTTCTTCTTCTGTAGGTTCTTCAGTTGGAGGAACTACAGTAACTACTGAGTCTTCAGGATCATTTTCAATTGTGAAATCACCTGAAACTTTAATGTCTGCTACTGTGTAGCTATCGTTGATTTCTAATGCACTAATGTCAACTTCAATTGACTCAGGGATATTATCTGGCGTAGCAGTTACTTCAAGATCGAATAGTGGTTGTTCAACAACGCCACCTTCTTTAGCGCCTACTGCTTCACCAACTAGTTGAACTGGTACTTCAACAGTACGTTCTTCGCTCATATTGATTGCTAAGAAGTCAATGTGAGTGATTTGGTTTTTAAGTGGGTCGAATTGGTAGTCTGAAACCATTACTTTAATTGTTTTAGAACCTACGCCTAATTCGATAACACCGTTACGTCCAACTTCACGGATAACTTTGATAAATTCTACTTCGTCAACTTTAACTGAAGTATTTTTTGTACCGTAACCATATACGATTGCAGGTACTTTACCAATTTTTCTAAGTGTTTTAAGGTCTGAACGTGTTTGTTTACCTTGACGAATAATTGACTTTAATGAAGCCATATTATTTCCACCTTTCATTTTTTGTTCTTATCATCTGAATAAGAACCCCTCACTTGCCCATCAACATGATGTTGCTTGCAAGTGTTTATTAAGTCGTGAAATCACGAACGGAATAATTATATATCTATTTGGTTAATTAGTCAAATAGTACACTAACAGATTCTCTTTCGTAGACACGTATAATCGCTTGTGCTAATAAGCCTGCTACTGATAATTCTTTAGTATTAGCTGGTTTACGTTTTTCATCTAATTGAATTGAATTTGTAACTACTAACTCTTTAATTGCTGAATTTTCAATACGTTCTCTAGCTGGGCCTGACAATACAGGGTGCGTACAGCACGCGTAAACATCTTTCGCACCTTTATCTTTTAATGCTTGTGCGGCTAATGTAATTGTACCAGCAGTATCAATGATATCATCAATAATAATTGCTGTACGGCCTTCAATTTCACCAACAATATTCATTACTTCTGCTACATTCGGTTTAGGACGTCTTTTATCGATGATAGCGATTGGCGTTTTAAGTATGTCTGCAAGTTTACGTGCTCTTGTTACACCACCGTGATCTGGAGAAACTACAACACATTCTTCAGGGTCGATGTCTGTATCATTTTTAAAGTACTCTGCTAAAATTGGTACACCCATTAAGTGATCAATTGGCATATTGAAAAATCCTTGGATTTGTGGTGCGTGTAAATCTAGCGCAATCATACGATCTGCGCCGGCAGTTTCGATTAAGTTCGCCACTAGTTTCGCAGTAATTGGTTCACGACTACGCGCTTTTCTATCTTGGCGTGCATAACCATAATATGGCACTACGATATTAATATTCGCTGCTGAAGCACGTTTACAAGCATCAATCATAATTAATAATTCCATTAAATGTAAATTGACTGGATTTGAAGTTGGTTGAATAATAAACACATCACAGCCACGAATGCTTTCTTCAATATTAATTTGAATTTCACCATCGCTAAAACGTTTTACAGAACATTTTCCTAGTTCAATCCCAACATTATCTGCTACTTCCTGGGCCAATGGTTCGTTACCCTTTAAAGAAAATATTTTCAAAGCAGAATTCTTATACTCATTGTTTAACATTTATAGTCCTCCAATTAATTCATTCAATTAGTTTCGTTTGTAGACAAAATCACATTTATCCACATAAAAGTATCGTTTGAGGTCATTCCAACATTTTGGTTAATTTCAAATGAATAGAACGGCCATCTAATCATGGCTATTGTTTTAGATAACCTTCTTTAGTTGTTTGTCTCGCTCTTGCTAATGCTAAACTGTCTTGTGGCACATTATCAGTAATTGTAGAACCTGCAGCTATAAATGATCTATCACCTAAGGTTACTGGTGCTACCAAATTAGTATTGCAACCTATAAAGGAGTCATTACCGATAATTGTTTTGAATTTATTTTTGCCATCATAATTCACTGTAATGGAACCACAACCTACGTTTGTACGTTCGCCAATTTCTGCATCACCTATATAACTTAGATGTGGCAATTTGGCACCTGCTTTTACAATCGATTTCTTAACTTCTACAAAGTTTCCAACTTTCACGTTTTTACCTAAATCCGCACCAGGTCGTAACTGCGCAAACGGTCCAATAGTGGCATGATCATCTATGACCGCTTCATTGATTACTGACTGTTTAATTGTAACATTAGCACCAATTTTACTATTTATAATCTCTGTATTGTGGCCAACGACCGTATCTTCACCAATTATGCTACGACCTGCTAACTTAACGCCCGGTTCGATAATCACATCAGCAGCGATTTCTACATCTGCGCCTATATATGTAGTAGCAGGGTCGATAAGTGTTACGCCATTTCTCATATGACACGCATTAATACGTTTTCTATAAGCCTTTTCTGCTTCGCTTAACATAACTCGGTCATTTACGCCCATGATTTCGTCAAAATCATCTGTGCAATATATGCCAACATTACCTTGTTCTTCTAAAATTAAAGTTAAAACGTCAGGTAAATAATATTCATTTTGAACATTATCATTTTTTACTAACTCTAATTTTTCAAAAAGTACTTTATTATCAAATGCAAAAATACCTGAGCTAATTTCATTTATTTGTTGTTCAATTTCTGTGGCATCTTTTTGTTCTACAATCTTCACCAAGCGGCCATTTTCGTCTCGAACGATTCGTCCATATCCAAAAGGGTTGGTTGTAGTAGCTGATAAAACCGTTGCTTCAGCTTGGTTTTTCTCATGATGTTCAACTAGTGACTTAAGTGTTCCTGTAGTGATTAAAGGTGTATCACCACAAACTACTAATGTTGTGCCTTGTTTGTCACTTAAATATTCACTAGCTGTTTTAACAGCATGTGCGGTGCCAAGTTGTTCTTCTTGGAAACTATATAGAGAAACATCTCCTAACGTTTCTTTTACACTTTCTGCGCCATGGCCAACAATTGTTACAAGATTTTCTACTCCAGATTGTTTAACGTTATCAACGACATGTTCAATCATTGATTTGCCCGCAACCTCATGTAGTACTTTGTATTTCTTAGATTTCATACGTGTACCTTTTCCAGCTGCAAGTACTATTGCATGTCTTTGCATGTGTGTAACCCTCCATTAAATTATACACTTCTATATTATTATAATTTAACGCTAGTGCCACTTTCAAGGCTCAGAACCCTAATGTTATATAATAGAAACAAATCAGTTAACTTTCTTTTAAAAATACATATTTATATTTGTCATCTTTGCCTATATAAAAGGGCCTGAAAATGAAACACAAAAAATTTCGCTAAATACATTTTAATCGTTATGTTTTTTGGAAAATAAACCGTTATTAATTTAAATGAAACGATTTCAATTATCAAAACGTCACGAAAGCATATTGAAATGCTAACAGTTTATTTATGATTACAGAAATATAAATTTTGTCACCTTTTCATTATAGCAATTCATTTAATTTTTTATATTTTTTATTTTAGTTCAACAAAATAAAAGGATTGGATTTCGTTTAATGGAAATCCAATCCTTTTAAAATCATATTTTTCTCTTTGTATTAAGCTTCATCATTTGATTCTTCAGATGATTGAGCATTTTTATCAGGGATAACTTCATCAGTTTCGTCATAAACCTTCATAACCGCATCTTGAATCTCTTGTCTCATTTCTGAGTTAATTGGATGCGCGATATCTCGGAATTCACCATCTGGTGTTCTTTTACTTGGCATTGCGACGAATAGACCTGAGTTGCCTTCAATCACTCTTAAATCATGTACAACAAATGATTCATCTAGCGTAATTGAAACTAAAGCTTTCATTCTTCCATCTGTTTGTATCTTTCTAAGTCTTACATCTGTCACTTTCATGTAGTGAGCCCCCCTAGTATCTCTTTGTTAGAAGCTTAACAATTTCATCAAAAATTATAAATCCTTTTAGTTACTTCACTTCAGCTATTACTTCAATTTCAACTTTAACGTCTTTAGGCAATCTTGCGACTTCAACACAACTTCGTGCAGGTTGATGTTCTGCAAAATATGTGCCATAGACTTCATTTATATTTTGAAATTCATTCATATCAGCAATGAATATCGTTGCTTTAATTACTGAATCTATATGTGCCCCAGATTCGTTCAATACAACTTTCAAGTTTTCTAAAACTTGTTTAGTCTGTTCTTTTACATCGTCGCTGACAATTTCGCCATTTAAATTTAATGGAATTTGCCCAGATGTAAATACAAGCCCATTTACTACTGTAGCATGCGAGTATGGACCTAATGCTTCAGGTGCCTTTGAAGTGTTAACCACTTTCATGATGTTGATCCGCTCCTTTAAGTAAATTTAGTTAAACTGTTGCCTTTTTCTACTGTAAATTCCTGATTGTATTCATCTACATCAGATAATCTAACCAAGGAAGTATAATCTTCAATTAGTCTTTGCTTAACTTCTTTTGATTCTACTAATACCGATACCCCTTTAACATGTGCTTTAAACTCATTCATTAAATTCATCACGCCATTAATAGAACCACCAGCACGCATGAAATCGTCTACAACCAAAACATTTGAGTTTTCTGGTAAAGTACGTTTAGATAATACCATCGTTTCTATCTTTCTAGTAGAACCTGAAACGTAATTAATGGAAACTGTAGAACCTTCTGTAACTTTATTATCTTTTCTTATAACGACTACTGGTAAATTCAAAACATTTGCAACTGCATTAGCAAGCGAAATACCTTTCGTAGCAATTGTTACGACCGCATCCAAATCTTGGTCCATATATAACGTTGCGATTAGTTTTCCTACTTTATTCAGTAGTGTAGGATTCCCCATTAAATCAGATAAAAATAAATAACCTCCGGGTAATAATCTATCTTTTTCTTGAAGGAGTTCAATCACCTCTTCAATCACTTCACTTGCTTCTGCTTCACTCATTTCTGGTTTATACGTTACACCACCGCTTGCTCCAGCCGTAGTAATCACTGTTCCAAGTTCTTCTTTTTGAAATGTAGTTTTAATAATTTGTACGTCTTCACTAATGGATGATTTTGCTTGCTTAAACTTTTGTACAAAATACGTTAGCGGTATTAATTTATTGGGGTTATTCATCAAGTATTGTGTCATGTAAACAATACGTTCACTTCTCTTATAGCGCATTTAATTCATCCCTTCTCACTAGCCTAATAATCTTACAACATATACTTCATTGCAACAGCCATTGACTGCATTATAAACATGCTTTGCTTGGCGTTCTTTCTGGGTCAATCCGTAAACTGCTGGTCCGCTGCCACTCATCACAGCCCCATCCGCCCCATTTTTCAGCATATTTTCTTTTATTTTGTAAATCTCTGTATACATTTTTCCTGAGACAGGTTCCAATCGGTTCGAAAGACTGTTACATAATAATTCATAATCACCTGTGTCTAAAGCTGTTTCACAAGCTTTAGTATAAACCTCATGTGTTTGCGTTAAGTCTAATTTTCTAAAAATATCAGGAGAAGATATACCTAAATCAGGTTTAGCGACAACAGCCCAAGCGGAAGGTGGTCTGTTCATAAAACGAATCAGTTCGCCTTTCCCCTTGCAAAAAGCAGTTTTTCCATATATGCAAAAAGGGATATCGGTTCCTATTTGTATACCTAATTCACATAATTCTTCTAGTGGCCTGTTCAACTTATATAAACGGTTCATCCCTCTCATTGTCGCTGCAGCATCTGTCGAACCACCTGCAAGTCCAGCTGACACTGGTATATTTTTATCTATAGTAATTGTAACGCCTTGCTTTAAATTATAGTTTTTTTTCATTAACTCTGCAGCTTTATAAGCTAAATTTTTACTATCGGAGGGAACATAACTTTGTTCTACGTCCACGACTATGTTTTGATCTTTACGTAATTCAAAAGATAGGCGATCATTGAGGTCAATTGTGGTCATAATCATTTCAACTTCATGAAAACCATCATCTCGTTTAAAGAGTGTATCCAACGTTAAATTTATTTTCGCTGGCGCAGTCTCATAAATCATATTCCCCACCCTCTTTCAATTCGATATGGTAATAAAATGATTTTAACATATTGTTATGCATGAGTTACTACTTTTTAAAAAAAGTTAAGTTTATACTTTAAATTATCTATGCATCTTTAACTATGTATTCCAATCCATATGGTATAAAAAACCAGTTAACAATTTATTTTACAATATTATTTTACTCATATAAAATCATATCTCTTTTATTAGGACAGGCACACATTACAAAAAAAGGTATATTGGCGATTATTCACCAACATACCTTTTTCTAATCAATCTCATATTAAAGTTTAAAATAAAAAGTGTGGCTCCTAGAACCAAACTTCTCTTTTACATTACTTTTTATTTAGTGTGCAATTGCTTCTTGATGGTTATCATCTTCAAAAGAAACTTGTACGTTTTCTGTTAAAACGTCAGTGTATGTATAAGATACACGCTCAAAATTATGAATATCTTGATCTAACTCAACAATAAAAACAGAAGGGTATGTTTCTTTTAAAACCCCGCTACGTTCAATCGTTTTTTTTCGTCCACCATTCGCTTTCAGTACAATACGATTTCCTAATTGACAATCAAGTGAATTTTTGATGTCTCCAATAGATTTTGGCATATTGCTCCACCTCGCTACACATTGTATAATAACACAATTAGCGTGATTTTGTCAAATAAACATCAATTTTAGCAAGGCGAGGCACAGTTGTCAATAATTTAAAATTCCAATTCTGGGAAATTTTTCAATTCATTGTATAAATGTGCAAATTCTTTTATCGAAAGTGTTTCTCCGCGTCTTCTCGGATCTATGTTACTAGACTCCAACCAATCCAGTATGATTTGTTTATTTTCTTTACCATTTGTAAACAGGCTTTGATAATTATTATTAATTGTTTTTCTTCTTTGTCCGAATGCAGCTTTTGACATTTTGAAAAATTTATCCTCATCTTCTACTTCGACAATGGGTTGATCGCGTTTCATCAATTTCACAACAATTGAATCTACATTTGGAGGTGGTAAAAAAACCGTTTTAGGAACTGTTAATACCTTGCTCGTTTCAGTATAATACTGGGCGACTATAGATAAAGATCCATAAGCTTTGGTTCCTACCTCAGCGTTTAATCTTTCTCCAACTTCTTTTTGCATCATTACGACATAACCATCAATAGGCAATTTCTGTTGCATCAAGTTTAATAAAATAGGCGTCGTTATATAATACGGTAAATTAGCAACAACTAAAATTTTCTCACAATCTGCGAGCGCTTCAGTCACATAATGTGCAATATCAGCTTTCAATATGTCCTCATTTACTATCGTAACGTTTTGGTATGGCGCCATAGTTTCATTTAATACTGGTATCAAGCGTTGATCAATTTCAAAAGCAATGACTTTTTTTGCATTTTTTGCTAATTGTTCTGTCAATGAGCCCATGCCTGGCCCTACTTCGATAATACCAGTGTTTTCATCTATATCACTTGCATCCATGATATTATGAATGATATTTACATCGATTAAAAAGTTTTGACCTAAGCTTTTCTTAAAACTAAAACCATAATGATTCAATAAAGCTTTTGTTCGTGATGGTGTAGCGATATCCTTATTATCCACTTATAATTCACTTCCTTTATGATCATTTAATGCATTCCTAACATCTTCTTCAGTGTAACCAAATGCGTTTAACTTGTTGAGCAATTGTTTACCATTAGAATGGCCTATATGAAGTTTGCTACCTAACACTTCTCGTTTTCTACGTGCATCTTTACCTATAATTAGGCCAAGATCAATCAGAACATCTTTACTTATACTTTCATGGCCTTCTTCAAAAGGCGTGCTCACATGCATCAATGCTTTTTGTATATCTTCAATTCGTGCGTGTTCAACACCAATTTTACCGCGTTTACTTTTTGCTTTTTCTCGATCAATATAGGCATGTTTAACAGTTGGAATATATTTTTGAATTGTGTTTCGAATTTTATCACCTGGGAAATCAGGATCAGTTAAAACAATCACACCTCGCGTTTCAAATGCTTGTGCAATCACATTTAAAGTATCCTCATTAATTGCGCTACCATTCGTTTCAATCGTATCGCATTCGACAGCTCTTTTTACCCGTTCAGTATCGTCTCTACCTTCTACTACAATAAATTCATTAATTTTCACTCATTGTGACACCTTTCGTTTAATTACTTCAAATTCAAAAAATAAAAAAGATACCGGCTCAAATTATGGTTACTACTTAGTATTTGATATACCAACTAAGCCATATTTCAGACCGATATCTTTATCATAATATCTTTATGCTTTTAATTTAAATAATCGCTCTGCATTTTCAGAAGTTTGACGACAAACTTCTTCATAACTAACATCGCGTAGCTCAGCAATTTGTTCAGCCACTAAAGTGACACGTGCTGGTTCATTTCGTTTTCCTCTATAAGGATGTGGTGATAAGAATGGCGCGTCTGTTTCAACTAATAATCTATCAAATGGTACATGTTTAGCAACTTCCTTAGGTTGTTTGGCATTTTTAAAAGTAACTGGACCACCTAAAGAAACATAGAAGTTCAGTTTATTGATAACATCATCTGCAATTTCAGGTGAAGCGCTAAAGCTATGCATAATACCACCAATTTCTTCGGCGTGTTCTTCTTTTAAAATATCCACACAATCTTGTGTTGCTTCTCTATTATGAATAATAATCGGCAGATTAACGCGTTTAGCAAGTGCAATTTGTTTTCTAAACAAAGCCTGTTGAACATCTTTAGGTGATTTATCCCAATGATAATCTAATCCTGTTTCACCAATGCCAATCACTTTAGGATGCGCTGCTAATTTTTCTATCCATTCTAATCTTTCTTCTGTGCAATCAATCGCATCTACAGGGTGCCATCCAATAATACCGTAAATAAAGTCATACGCATCTATAAGTTCCATAGTACGTTCAATTGTTGGTGTATCAAAACCTACTACAAACATGCGATCCACGCCATTATCTCTTGCACGCTCAATTACCGCTTCTAAATCTTCGTCATATTGTTCTGCATTTAAATGAACATGTGTGTCAATTAGCATTTTAAATCGCTCCCTTAATCTAGAATTACTTAATTAATGCACCGTTTGGAATTGCGTTTGGTAGACTTATAAGTGTTAACACACCATCTTTTTCAGCAGATAGAATCATACCTTCTGATTTTCTACCCATTAATTTTGCAGGTTTCAAATTAGTCACTACAGCGACTTTTTTGCCAATGATATCTTCAGGTTGATAGAATTTCGCAATACCTGAAACAATTTGACGTTGCTCATTATCTAAATCAACTTGGATTTTCAATAATTTGTCAGATTTTTTGACATTTTCTGCATCAGTGATTGTTGCTGCCTTGATTTCTACTTTGTCAAAATCTTTAATATCGATTTGCGATTTACTAGGTACTTCCCCTTTAGTTTCTTCGACTTTATCTGATTGCATGGATTGCTTAATGTACTCAATTTCAGCATCACTATCTAAACGTGGGAAGATAGGTTGAGGTTTATCGCTAACCATAATAGGTTCAGTTAATGCACCGTATTGTGCTAAACTACTAAATTCATATAATTTAGGTGAATTAATATTTAGTTGTTCAAATATTTGTTTTGGTGCATTTGTTAAGAATGGTCTTAGCAATACTGCAATCATACGTATATTTTCTACTAAATGCGCCATTACGTTCCCTAGCATATCTCGTTGGCTTTCATCTTTTGCTAGAATCCATGGTGATGTTTCATCTATATATTTATTTGTTCTACTAATAAATTTCCAAATTGTTGAAAGTGCTACTGAAAATTGTAAATCGTCCATATTTTCATGGAATGTCTTCACTGTATCAAGGCCCATTTGTTCCATTTCTTCGTCTAACTCATGTTTAGGTCCTTCATAAGCTGGTAATTCACCATTAAAATATTTATTAACCATTGAAATTGTACGGTTAACTAAATTGCCTAAATCATTAGCTAAGTCATAATTTGTACGTTCAACGAAACCTTCAGGAGTAAACACACCATCAGACCCAAATGGCAACTCACGCATTAAATAATATCTCGTTGCATCTAAACCGTAACGGTCAATCAATACGTTAGGGTCTACCACATTACCTTTTGACTTGCTCATCTTGCCATCTTTCATAAGAATCCAACCATGGGCAAAGACTTTTTTAGGTAACGGTATATCTAACGCCATTAATAAGATTGGCCAAATGATAGAATGGAACCGAACAATTTCTTTTGCCATAATATGAATATCTGCAGGCCAATATTTTTTAAACAAACTATCATCATCTGATAAATAACCTAATGACGAAATATAGTTTACCAATGCGTCAATCCACACATAAACAACATGCTTAGGATTTGATTTAACACGTATACCCCAATCAAATGACGTACGTGATACTGCTAAATCTTCTAAGCCTGGTTTGATAAAGTTATTAATCATTTCATTTTTACGAGATGGTGGTTGGATAAAGTCTGGGTTTTCATCATAAAATTCTAGTAAGCGATCCGTATATTTTGATAAATTAAAGAAATAACTTTCTTCTTTAACTAATTCAACTTCGTGTCCAGAATCTGGACTTTTCCCGCCAACAATTGCGCCATTTTCATATACTGGATCAACAAGTTGCGTTTCAGTATAATAAGTTTCATCTGGTACTGAATACCAACCTTCGTACTCCCCAAGATATATATCACCTTGTGCTAACAAACGTTCAAATATTTGTTGAACAACTTCTTTATGTCTCTCTTCTGTTGTACGAATAAAGTCATCGTTTGATATTTCTAATTTTTCCCATAACGCTTTGATACCTGAAATCATTTCATCAAGATAGTCTAATTCTGATTTCCCAGCCTTTTGCGCTTTTTCTTGTATTTTTTGACCATGTTCATCGGTACCTGTTAAATATCGAACATCATAGCCTTGCATTCTTTTATAACGTGCGATTACATCACCAGCTGTTGTTGTGTAAGCATGACCGATGTGTAAGTTTCCACTCGGATAATATATAGGTGTAGTGATATAAAATGTTTCTTTCGCCATCAATGTTCCTCCTCGTTTCTTTCACTCTAAATATATCTAAATTTATTTTTATTTTCAATGAAGCAGATAAGTATCAATTTATATTTATTAATCAATTTAAAAAGCCTAATTTAGTATCATTTTGAGTCATTTACTTTAATTATTTTCCACTCAATTTTAAACATGATAAATAATCTCTATCTTATCTACATTACCATAAATCATGCATATTATGGGAGTTTTTAGCTTGATTTTATTGATAAAACTGAAAAAATTTATTATTATGTTTACTTTTTCAAGACGTTTTTATTAAGCCTATTTATACATTATGATATATATCATATACTTCACTTGTTTTCATACGCCTTTCTTCAGCAACTTGTTTAATCGCAGCTTTGGGTTTCATATTTTGATTTACGTAATATTCTACATGTTCATTTATCGACATATCTTCAAACCAAGAAGTATCTTCGTCTGCTACAGCTCCCTCAATAACAATGACAAACTCGCCTTTAGTAGGTATCTCTTCTTTATCTAATTTCAATAATAATGTATCTACGTCCTCTGTAACGATTTGCTCGAATTTTTTTGTTAATTCTCTGCCAAGTGACACATATCTTTGAGCGTCAATTTTTTGAATTGTTTTTAACGTATCTTTCACACGATGTGGAGATTCATAAATAATCAAAGTGCTGTCTTCAAACATTCGCTGTTCAAGCAGAGTATATTTGGCCTTTTCTTTTCTTGGTAGAAACCCTAAAAAAGTATATGTAAACGAAGGTAACCCGCTCGCCATTAGTGCAGTCAATCCAGCATTTGGTCCCGGCACAGTTTCCACTCTAATACCCTTTGCTCTAGCAGCGACAACAAGCTCGTGTCCTGGATCACTTATCAAAGGAAGGCCAGCGTCAGAAACTAGTGCAATATTAACGTCCTCATTTAATTGTTGAATAAGATACTCTGTCTGCTGTTCTTTATTATGGTCATGGTATGACTTCAAAGGCGCATGTATTTCGTAATGTGTGCACAGCTTTTTTGTCACACGTGTATCTTCGCATGCGATCATATCAACTGAACGCAAAATATTAACCGCTCTATATGTAATATCAGCTAAATTGCCAATTGGCGTGCCTACTAAATATAAAATTCCCATATCTTATTCCTCACTTATCAATTGTAATTTTTCCTGTCTAGAAAATGTTTTGATTTCATGTTCTCTTTTTAATGCTTCTGATTTGGTATCATACACTTCTTGATAAACTAACTCTACCGGACGTCTTATTTTAGTATATTTGGCACCTTGCCCACTATTATGCTTTGCAACGCGTTTTGTGATATCTTTTGCATAACCCGTATATAAACTACCATCTTTACATTTAACGATATAAATAAAATGCTTATCCATAATAGATTTCTCTCATTTCCTCAGTATATGCGCCATCTTCATGATAAATATAAAAAGGTCGCTGTATATCCAACCCTTGATTGCCACCTTTTCTGCCTTCAACAACAATTGTTTGCGCTACCTTCCCTGGTTTACTGTAAATAAAATATAACTTTTTAGGTTCAATTTGATATTGTCTCATGCTGCTTAAGACATCCATAAGACGTTCTGCACGGTGTACCATTAAGAACCGTCCTCCCTCTTTTAATAAGTGCCTGGCTTCAAAGCAACAATCATCTAGCGTACACATTATCTCGTGTCTTGCTATCTTATGGGCATTCTTTCGATGTTGAAATTGCTGATTCACTTTAAAATAAGGCGGATTACAAGTTACGAGACTATATTGAGATGGCTTAAAAGATTGATGCGCTTGTTTTAAATCCATATGATGCATGTGAATTCTATTTTCCAATTGATTATGAGCAATGCTTCTTTCAGCCATATCAACTAATTGTTGTTGTATTTCGATGCCTTCAATAAATTGATTGCTTTTATATGACAGTAGCAAAGGAATGATCCCGTTACCAGAGCATAAATCCATAATCATATCCTTTTTCTTAACTTTAGTAAAATGCGCTAGTAATAAAGCATCCGTTGAAAAAGAAAACACCTCATCATTTTGTATAATTTTTAACTTTTCTTTTAATAAAAAATCGAACCTTTCATTTTCCATTAACATTTTCTGCAACCTCCAAAAAAGAGGATGAGCATACGATGCTCATTAACTAAGCCTATCGTTTCTCTCATCCTCAATTTCATTTCTCTATCGTTTTATAAGCTATATTTTAACTATTCGCTTAATACTTCTAAACAGAATAAACAGTCGTCACCTTTTCTATGCTTGCCGAACAACTCTCCATTACAAATATGAAATCCTTCTTTGTAAAGCATTGCCAAGTTATCTTTACTGCGCAATGGGTGCTTAGGTTGATTCTTTTTATCAGTTTCAATTTTTTTAGTTTTTTCTTCTTTATCTATTAAAGTTTTTAAATTCTCATTTTCTATTTGTAAGGCGACATTTTCTTCAATTAATTCTACTGTAAGATTTTTCAAATTAACCATGTCATGATTAATCTGATTAATGTTTTCCTCCAAATGAGATAGTTTTTCAAATATGTCGCTTCGATTCAATGTTGTAACGGCCTCCTAATTTAATGTTTCTAATTCTTCCATTTTATATTCTAATGGTTGCTCAAGACCTTCTATCTTAACTTGCATAGATATATCTAAAATATTTAGACCTACGACTCTGCCATTACCTTCTGGTGTTTTAATTTCATCACCAACATCTGGTAATTGCGCACGTGCTTCCTCATAATAATCGTTTTCATATTTCAAACAACACATCAAACGACCACATGCCCCCGATATTTTTGAAGGATTTAAAGATAAGTTTTGGTCTTTAGCCATTTTTATTGAAACTGGCTCAAAATCACCTAGAAAAGTTGAACAACATAAAGAACGACCACACGGGCCGATGCCACCTAATAATTTCGCTTCGTCTCTGACACCAATTTGTCTTAACTCAATTCTTGTTTTCAATCTTTGTGCGAGTACTTTTACTAGTTTTCTAAAATCTACACGTTCGTCTGAAGTAAAGTTAAAAATAACTTTTGATTTATCCAAAGTAAATTCACAATTGACTAAACGCATCTCTAAGTTTTGTTGTTGTATCGTTTCTTTACAAAGGTTGAAAGCTTGCTTTGCATCATACGCATTTTGTTCATATTGTATCATATCTTCATCCGTAGCAATGCGCACAATCTGCTTTAATGGCAATGCTACGTCTTCATCCGCTACGTTTAATGGCTCATATTTAACGTAGCCCATTTCCAATCCTCTTTTTGATTCAACTACGACCCAATCTCCCACACTCAAGTTGAAATTTTTTGGAGCATAGTACTCCATTTTACCTGAATTCTGAAAATGTATGCCTACAACGTTTTTCATAATTATTTCACCCCTTTTATTACAATTTGTTCAAATACTAATGTCGGATTTACATTTTGATGTAATTTTTTATGTGCTTCAGTTATTTGGTCAAACATCAAAATTATCTGATTATATGTTAAGTTTTGTGAATATTGTTTAATTTCTCCCTGCAAATCTTGAAATATCATTTCATCTTCAATTCCTACTTTAGCATGCATAATATCTTCAAAGAAACTATTAACCGCAGCTAATGATAATAATTGTAATCGCTTATTTTTGGCATGTTTTAATAAATCAATGATAGCTATTAATGCCATAGAACGATTTTTCAACAATAGCTGACACCATTTTATAATGCTTTTTCGTAATGCCATTAAATCTGTTTCATCATTTAACGCAACTGCAGTCTCTATTTGCGTTGTGTATGTACTTAACAATTCTGCAACAGGACGTGTGATATCAAGCTCCACTAACCGGTCAATAAAATTCAATTTATTAATCGGCTTAAAATAAACGTGCTGGCATCTTGAGTGAATAGTATCCAAAATTTGCTCTGGTTTCGTAGTTAATAAAATGGCAACCGTATTATCTGGAGGTTCTTCTAAAAATTTTAATATACTATTCTCACCTTGAATAGTTAACTTTTCAAAAGACTCGATAATGTATACTTTGTAATCCCCTTCAATAGGCAGTTGATTCATATGATGTACTAATTGCTCTATTTGGTCTTTTTTAATTGTTGTTTCTTCAGAAGATACATACATAAAATCTGGATGGTTAAATGTTTCTACTTTCAACTGACATTGATCTTCTTGATTACATAAAATCAATTTAGAAAAATCAATAGCGACTTGTTGCATTGCCTGTCCATCGTCGCCCTCAAATAAATATGCATGCGATAGTTTGTTCGATTGATATGCTCTTGTCAGCCTTTCTTGTTCATCCATTATAATGTTACTCCTTTATATAAAAAGGCTGCTTATACATAGTGACCTTACAAATTACATTTAGGAGGTACTAACCAATTAGTACAATGTAATTCAGAAAGTTACCATATATAGCAACCATGTTTTAGAATTGATGGAACGCTTCAACAGGCATTACAAATACCGTTGCTCCTCCAACTTCTACTTCGACTGGATACGGTATATAAGAATCGGCACTTCCACCCATCGGGGTGATCGGCGATACGAGTTGTTCTCTATTACCACAAGTATCATTAATAACTTGTAGCATTTCATCAACACGATTATCTTCTACACCAGATAAGAACGTTGTATTACCTGCTCTTAAAAACCCACCTGTCGTTGCAAGTTTTGTAGCTCTAAAATTATGTTTAACAAGTTTGTCCGAAAGTTCCTGACTATCCTGATCTTGTACGATTGCTATAATCATTTTCATACTAAACACCTCTTTTAAATATTATATCATAATTTTTCTAAATATTTAGTGATAGATTCATAGGTTGTATTGACTACTTTATCTATACTTTGATTAGCATTTATTACAATAAAGCGTTCAGACTCATTATGAATAATCTTTTTATAACCTTCAACTACTTTTTCATGAAATTTTACATCTTCTTGATCTAGCCGGTTTTGATCTCTTTGATTTTTGAGTATGCGCTCTCTACCAACTTCAACGCTAACATCTAGATAAATGGTTATATCTGGATACAAACCGTTGATTGCAAATTCATTGATTGATTTTACTTCTTCTATACCAATACCCCTTGCATAGCCTTGGTATGCTAATGAACTATCAATATAACGGTCACACAAAACAACTTTACCTGTATTTAATGCTGGAATGACTTTATCCACTAGATGTTCTCTTCTAGAAGCTGCGAACAATAAAGCCTCAGTACGATCATCCATCGTATCACCTTCAAGTAGTACTTCTCTTATTTGTTCTCCTGTCTTAACACCACCAGGTTCTCTTGTAAGTATGATATTATACTCATTTTTTAATTTTTCTGCAACTTGTTGTATTACAGTTGTTTTCCCCGAACCTTCAGGGCCTTCAAAAGTTATAAAAGCTGACATCTTATTCATCCTTAATTTCTATTTTATAATTTTTTATTCCTTCAACTCTTAGTTGATGACTACACCAATAATCCATTAATTTTACCATATTTTCAGTGATTTTTTCTCCTTTAAACATTAAAGGAATACCAGGAGGGTAAGGAATAATGTGATTAGCTAATATTTTATTTTCAGCGTTTCTAAAATCTATTTCACGTACATGAGCTATATCGCCGCCATGATACAAACCACTTTCAGTTCTAAAAGGGACACTATGGTTCGTTTCATTTAACCTTTTTTCTATATACATATTGTCCAAACGCGATAATAAGGCCGCAAACGGATATCTATCATCTTCGTGCCAAAGCGGTAATACTATTAATACTTGAAAATCGTCTGAAAGTTCAACGTAAATATTTTGTTCTTCGAAATAGGACTGTAACGCGTAACCTTTATAGCCTTTATACCTTATACTCAATTTCAATGGATCTTCTACCTCAACAATTTCTAATCCTTTTCTCTTTAATAATTGGATCAGTTGTTTTCTTTTTTTAAAAAAGAGTTTACTATCATAATCATCATAAAATGTTTGCGCAAGCTCTAAACTGTTCATCAATAAGTACGACGGGCTAGAAGATTGAAAATACGTTAAATATTTAATCACTTCATTTCGATAAGGCGCATTTTTATGAATGAATATCACAGAACTCATCGTCAATGCTGGTAATGTTTTATGATATGACTGAACCACATAATCTGCGCCTAAAGTTAATGATGATACTGGAAAATGCTCTAAACCAAAATGTGCGCCGTGTGCCTCATCTATTAAAGAAGGCACATTAAGTGCTTTTAAACAGTCCATTATATAGTGTATATCAAAACATTCACCATAATAATTTGGGTAAGTAAATATCGCCAATTTGCTGTCTTTTATTTGATTGTATAAGAATGATTTTTTAGGGCCTAAATATTGGTTTGTAGCATCGCTTATATCCATTTCTAATAGTTTTGCTTGTGCTTGTACTAAATCTAATCCATGAAACACAGATTTGTGCGCGTTTCGTGCTATTGCATATTTGCCTATTTCTTTAGAAAACGCTTGAATTACAGACAATATTCCAGAGGTAGTACCATTAACTAAATAATAAGCATCATAATCAGGATGTTTACTTATACCTTCCATACTTTCCGCTATAACTGATTCGGGATGATGTAAATCATCAAGGCCTGTGATTTCTGTCATATCCATTTTGAAATTTAATTGTTCTAAATAACCAATTGTCATATTTTTATGTCCAGGTACATGTAATGAAATAGGATATGCGTTTAACAGTTCATTAAATTTACGCATTAACGGTCCATTCATAATTATCCTCACTTTTCAACTTTTATATTCCACTATTTAATTTATTAAATTTAGAGAGATTTGATACAAAATCGCTAACTTTGTAATACTTTATATTTTAACATACTCATATTAAAAAAAGAGAAACACAGAAGTATTACTTCTCAGCTTCATTTAAACTCCCAATCTCAATTTATTGAGTTAGTCGGGCTTATGCATGAGCTGAGGGCTCATGTATTCCTCTAGTTCGTCAGCTTCAAACGCTTTCTCATGACAATCGTTTTTCAGTGCTTCACACTGGTAGTTAAGCTCCTTTTGGGCAAAAAAAAGAGACCTTTCGGTCTCGGCTCATCGCATCCTATATGCTTGCCTGGCAACGTCCTACTCTTGCGGAACGTAAGTCGGCTACCATCGGCGCTAAGGAGC
>NZ_JAESKF010000023.1:0-21356 GCF_017891975.1 Staphylococcus sp. GDY8P131P | reverse complement strand
GCAATCCACCATAACTCAACATACGTTTTCGGTATAAACCTTTTTCCAAGTCATTCACGATTTCTTGATTTCTTTCATCATCATCAGTTAAAAAATCAGATGACTTAACCGAATATTTAGAGTTTTCTTTGATTGCTGTAAAATCATTTGAATTATTCGTTAAAGATATTGTACTTAGTCATGTTTTGACGGCGCAGATACAGTGCATGTATTTCTTCAAGTTCAGCTTTAATCGATTGCATCAAATAACCCTGCATAGCTTCAACCGTTTCATTTTTCTGTAGCAACATCGCTTTAAATCGTTTTAAGACACTGACAAGTTCGAACTCCACGTCTTCTAAACGGTAATATGTATCATGAGCATTATTAAATGATTTTTTTCCTTTAAGTAAAACACTTTTAATAATACGAATTTCTCTAATTTCAAAATTACTTAAGTAATCTTTGATTTGTTGTGGCAATTCTTCAAGCACTTGGAATTTTAAGGCATCATTATTAAATTCAGTTTGTTGATGATTTGTATGATTCGAATGAGCGTTTTCAGAAATATTGTTAGATGTATCATTCAAATCATTCGTATCATTGTTCTCAGTCTCTATATAATTAGTATTACTAAATTCAGTATCATTAGGGTCTAAGTTTTGGGATTCTGGAGTCCCATCATTTGGGATTCTGGAGTCCCATTGTTTGGGATTCTGGAGTCCCATTATTTGGGAGTCCTTGATATCACTCGATTCGTCATCGTTCGAAGTACTATTTTGTATTTCTTTTTCAATAGTTATATTCGTTTCTATTTCATGAAGATATAGTTTGTTCGGTCGATTAAACCCGGTTTTAACTTGTTCCAGTAAACCAACCTCTTGTAACTCTTTTTTTATTTTAGTTATTGTATTTTTACTTTTATCTAACACTTCTTGAAGATTTTCATTAGTAAAAATAAAGTATATATCTCCATTTTGATCTATCCAATTATTTTTAATAGATAAACTAACTCTATCATTAAGAATTGCATAGGTAACTTTAGCACTATCACTTAGCTTTTTATATTTTTCGTTGATAAATAAAACTTTATGTAGCATATAGAAATTTTGATTGGCTTGATTTTTTATATTTTTTCTAGGCATAATAAAAACCCCTTTCCTATTAAAGTTTTGGATAGAGGTAATAAAACATTACAAGAACACATAAATTTTCTGCTTGCACTTTGATGATATAGTTGTATATAATACAGATATCAAAAGATTTATAAACGTGCTGCAACGTTTTATCACCAAACCCCGACTATTACCAGTAGTTGGGGTTTTGTCATGTTAAGGTTATTATATCACTTTGAACAACCTTATAAAAGGGAAAATACAGACTTATCAAAGGTTTATAAACCCTTTATAAACCTTTGATAAAAACCATCAACCCTTTATGAACCTTTGATGAAACGATTGACGGGAACCGTGTTTTAATATTGTAATTACTTTATTACCAAGCTTTATGAGTTTATACTGTTTTATAAAGGGTTGATAAACATTTTATAAAAGGGTTGATGATATGAGAAGCGTGAAAGCTTTGAGTGAAGAATTAGAAGTTAGTAAGCAAACAATTTTTAATAATATTAAAAGATTGAATATAGAAACAATAAAACAGGAAAACACTTCGTTTATTAAAGAAGATAGCGACATAGAAAAAATAGTTCAAAGAGTAAATAAAAATAAGAAGAAATATGGATTTGAAAATGTTGCTGAAAGTAAACAAAAAAAAGACCCAGATAATATTGACGTTGAATCTAAAACTGATGCTCAAATAGTGGAGATTCTTAAAAACCAGATTGATACTTTGAATAATCAAATTGAAAAGCAAGAAAGTCGTCATGAAACAACAATTGAATTTTACAGAAAAGAGTTGCAAGAAAGGTCGAAATTGCTTGAAAATCAACAAGTATTAGCATTAGAAAGTAATAAAAAGATTAAAAAATTAGAAGATCAATTAGAGGAAGAAAGACGACTTAATTATTCTTTTGATACGTCTGTTAATGAGAGACAAAGTGTTAATGTACAAGAAGCAACATTTACTGGAGAGTCTAAAGATACTGATCAACAACAAGAATGGGAACAGCCTACAGAGGTGCAGCATAAAGATATACCTGAAGAGAAAGAGAATGAAAACCTCAATGAAGAACCATCCACAATAGACGATAAACAATTCGTAGAAATAGATAGTGAATACGAAGATAAGGAAGAAAAACCACCTAAAAAAGGTTTCTGGAGTCGGTTGTTTGGTAATTAACACAATAAAAAGCGCTACAAGCTCATGAACTTGTAGTGCTTTTTTATGCTAGAACTTCTGATAATCATCGATTATGTAAATGGTTGGTATAAGATAAATAATTATATATATATCATAAAATATAATAGCAATTATAGTGTTGAGCATCATTACTCATCATATATAAGCTTTCTTATATGTTATTATTTAGTTATATTAAAGATTGATAGGGTGGAGCGATTAAATTGGGATACCAAAGTGAATATGATTTAGAAGAAAATGTAGTTAAACAGCTACAAGATTTGGGGTATGAGCGTGTATCATTGCGTAACGAAACACAATTAAAAGAGAATTTCAGACGTATTTTAAATGAACGAAATGCAGATAAATTAGAGGGTACGCCTATATCAGATAGTGAGTTTAAACGTATCATGATTGATATCAGTGATAAAAGCGTATTTGAAAGTGCTCAAATATTAAGAGATAAATATGTACTAGAACGTGACGATGAAACAAAAGTTTATCTTAGCTTAATGAATATAAAAAAGTGGTGTCAAAATACATTTCAAGTCACAAATCAGGTGAGCGTGAATGATACACACAAAAGTCGTTATGATGTAACTGTTTTAATTAATGGATTACCTTTGGTTCAAATTGAACTTAAACGTAGTGGTGTTGCGATTACAGAAGCTTTTAATCAAATTGAACGCTATCGTCGTCAAAACTATACGGGGCTATTTAGATTCATACAAATGTTTGTAGTGAGTAATAAAATGGAAACGCGCTACTACGCGAATAGCGATCAAAAAATCATGAAAAGTCATATGTTTTATTGGAGCGATGAAAAAAATGATCGCATTAATGTGCTTAAAGATTTTATTGAATCCTTTTTAGAACCTTGCCATATTGCTAAAATGATTAGCCGTTATATGATTATTAATGAAACAGATAAAATATTAATGGCTTTAAGACCGTATCAAGTCTATGCTGTAGAGGCTTTGTTAAATCGAGCTATAGAAACAAATAACAATGGTTATATTTGGCATACAACAGGGAGTGGTAAAACCCTCACATCGTTTAAAGCAAGTCAAATCTTAGCGCAAGAACCAGATATTAAGAAAGTTATATTTTTAGTCGATCGTAAAGACCTAGATGGTCAAACTTTAGGGGAATTTAATAAGTTTGAGTCAGATTCTGTTGATAGGACATTCAATACTAAAAAGTTACTCAAACAAATGGATGATCCTACACGGAAACTAATTATTACGACGATTCAAAAAATGGATAATGCGATTAAATCAGGACATCCAGTAATGGAACGTTATAAAGAAGATAAAGTCGTTTTTATTATTGACGAATGCCATCGAACACAATTTGGTTCAATGCACCGTATCATCAGACAACATTTCGGAAACGCCCAATACTTTGGTTTTACGGGAACACCTAGATTTGAAGAGAATGCGAGTCAAGATGGGCGCGCGACTGCGGATATTTTTGGAGAATGTCTACACCATTATCTAATCAAAGATGCGATTAGAGATGGTAACGTGCTAGGTTTTTCTGTTGAATATATGAATACGTTTGACCGTAGTGAAAAAATTATCGAAGATGGTTATGTTAATAAAATTAATGAAGCTGAAATATGGATGGCAGACGAACGTGTTCAAAAAGTAGCAGAACATATTATTACGAATCATAATAAAAAAACACGTGATCAAATGTACACAGGTATGTTGACCGTTCAAAGTATTCCAATGGCAATTCAATATTATCGTGTTTTCCAAAAATTGAAGAAACAAGGTGTACATAATTTTAATGTCACGACAATATTCAGTTATCAAGATAATGAAGCCATAGAGGATACGATGGATGAACAAACAAGAAGAGATATATTAGAAGGTATCATTCAAACGTATAATGAGACCTTTGATAAAAATTTCTCAACGGATACGTTTGATGGTTACTTCAATGATGTATCAAACCGTGTCAAAAAAGGATTACCCGATCAAAAATTAGATATTCTTATCGTTGTCGATATGTTCTTAACAGGCTTTGATAGTAAAAAATTGAATACGTTATATGTTGATCGTAATTTACAGCATCATACGCTTATTCAAGCCTACTCACGTACCAATCGTGTGGAAGAGCCAACGAAACCCTATGGAAACATTGTTGCTTATAGAAACTTAAAAGAAAAAACGGATGAGGCTATTGAGCTTTTCTCTAAAACAGACAATACAGATACGGTATTGAGCTTATCGTTCCAAGCGTACTTAACGAAATTTAAACAGGCTCTGATTGAACTATTTGAATTAGCTGAAACACCTCAAGCCGTAGACCAATTAGAAAGAGAAGAAGATCAGCGTGACTTTGTTATTGCATATCGCGAGTTAGCCAAGCATATGCAAAAGTTAAAAACGTTTGATGAATTTGTATTTGATAAGGAAACGTTAGGTATTGATGAACAAACATATGAAGATTATAAAGGTAAATATTTAGATATCTATGATAAAGTGATGCGACCTGATAAAGAAACTGTAGAGGGAGAATCTATATTAGACAATATTGATTTTAATATTGAGATTTTACGAAATGATTTGATTAATGTTCAGTATATTTTAGATTTATTAAATCAAATTGATTTAAGTGATACAGAACAACAAGAAAAAGATATTAAAGAGATTCGTAAAGTGCTTGATAAAGCTGATGATGACCAATTGAGATTGAAATCCGATTTAATTCGAACATTCCTAGATAAAGTCGTACCGAACTTAAATGAAGGTGATTCAATTGATGATGCTTATTATAATTATGAATCTAAAGTGAAGGTCGGAGAGCTGGAACAATTTTCTGAGGAAACCGATTATCCGTTAGAATTATTGAAATCGTTAGTTAAGGAATTTGAATTTAGTGGTCATTTAAATAATAACTTAATTGAAGAAGGCGTTTCGGGCGGTCTTTTAATACGTACTAAAAAAATAAAGCGTGTTAAATCATTTATCAAAGATATGGTTAAAAAATATAGTGTTTAATGTAAGGCAAGTGTAGTTTTTTAAAACTACACTTGCTTTTATTTTAAAGTCATGCTATATTTGTTTTGTAGAAAAACATAACTACAGGAGGTTGGGTATGTTAAAAGATTATGTTAATTATCAAAGTGGCACATTAATACAGCGCTTAGAAGTTGATGAGAGCGACCTGGGGCATCGTTATATGGTATACGATCAAAATATGTTAGATATAGATTTAGGGTTAACCATAGATGATACATATCAACCTAGAGTCATCAAATTAAAAGATACATCAAGAGCAACCGTTGTACGTAAAGATGATATTGTCATAAGTATGATGACAGGTCAGTGTACCTTAGTGAGCGCAAGACACGACGGTTCAATTTTACCTTATAACTATACAAAAATAGAAGTTACTTCAGACTTATTGGAACCTGCTTTTTTAGTCTATTGGTTTCAACTAGCACCAGAGGTACAATCACAATATAAGCAATATATGCAAGGTGGCTCAACAATAAAAAAACTAACCCATCAACAGTTAAAATCTCTCTATATTACCTTACCTTCCATTGAACGACAACAGTTGATTGGGCAAATTGGTATTAAAGAAAAACAATTAAACATATTAAAACAAAGACAAAGTCGGTTAAAAAAGCAATTCTTATCCAACATTTTATTCAAGGAGGACAATTAAATGTCTATTACGGAAAAACAACGCCAACAACAAGCTGAATTACAAAAAAATCTATGGTCTATCGCTGATGACTTACGGGGCAATATGGATGCCAACGAGTTTAAAAACTATATCTTAGGTATGATTTTTTATCGTTTCTTAAGTGAAAAAATTGAAGAACAAGCACAAATACTCTTAGCTGAAGACAATATAGATTATGAAACGGCGATGGCAGATGAAGATTATAGACCCGTCTTAGAACAAGAATTTATTTCACGTATCGGTTATGTGATTGAACCCCAATATCTATTTAGTCACTTAGTTAAAAAAATTGAGAAACAAGTTTTTGAAATGGAAGACCTGAGTAATGCCATTAAAAACATAGAAAATTCTACACGGGGTCATGATAGTGAAGATGACTTTATTCACTTATTTGATGATTTAGACCTTAATTCTTCACGTTTGGGCAACTCTAATGCTGCACGTACAAAATTGATTTCAAAAGTAATGATGAAGATATCTACATTACCTTTTGTTCATAGTGATATGGAGATTGATATGTTAGGTGATGCTTATGAGTACTTAATTGGTCAATTCGCAGCAAGTTCAGGTAAAAAAGCTGGAGAATTCTATACACCGCAACAAGTTTCAACAATTTTAGCTAAAATTGTAACCGCCAATAAGAAAGATATTAAGAGCGTTTATGACCCTACATGTGGTTCAGGTTCATTACTCCTTCGTGTTGGGCGTGAAGCTAATGTACGTCAATATTATGGTCAAGAGTACAATAGTACAACGTATAACTTAGCTCGTATGAACATGTTGTTACATGATGTTAACTATGCGAATTTTAAGATTGAAAATGGAGATACGATAGAAGATCCGGCTATTTCAGACGAACGTTTTGAAGCTGTGGTTGCAAATCCACCTTATAGTGCGAAATGGAGTTCTGATCCACAATTCTTAGAAGATCCACGCTTTAGTAATTATGGTAAATTAGCACCTAAATCAAAAGCAGATTTTGCATTTATACAACATATGATTTATCACCTAGATGATAATGGGACAATGGCTGTCGTTTTACCACATGGTGTATTATTCCGTGGTGCAGCTGAAGGTGTCATTCGCGAATACTTAATTAAAGAGAAAAATTATTTAGACGCAATTATTGGATTACCGTCCAACTTATTCTTCGGTACATCGATACCAACAAGTATACTTGTCTTTAAAAAGTGTCGTGAAGATGATGAAAATGTGTTGTTTATTGATGCATCGCAATCATTTGAAAAAGGAAAAAATCAAAATCATTTAACAACCGAAGATGTTGAAAAAATCGTTGAAACATATAAAAACCGAGAAACAATAGATAAATATAGTTATGCGGCAAGTTTAGAAGAAATTGCAGAAAATGATTATAACCTTAATATTCCAAGATATGTCGATACATTTGAAGAAGAAGAACCTATTGATTTAGAACGAGTTCAAAAAGATTTAAATCAAATTGACGATGAAATTGTCGAAGTAGAACAAGAAATTAATAGTTACCTTAAAGAATTAGGAGTGTTAAAACATGACTAATGAAATTAAGAATGTACCTGAATTGAGGTTCCCAGAGTTTAAAGAAGGGTGGAGCAAATTAAAATTAGGAGAATTAGCAGAAATTGTTAGAGGTTCATCTCCGAGACCAATAAGCGACCCTAGATGGTTTGACATTAATTCTGATATAGGATGGCTTAGAATTTCAGATGTAACTGAACAAAACGGAAAAATTACAAAATTAGAACAAAAAATATCTAAAGATGGCCAAAAAAAGACTAGAGTTTTGCATAGTAAACATCTATTACTAAGTATTGCGGCATCTGTAGGTAAACCTGTTATTAATTATGTTAAAACTGGAGTACACGATGGTTTTTTAATTTTTCTTAAACCATTATTTGACATTGAGTTTATGTATCAATGGCTTGACGCGTATAGACCTAAATGGAAAAAATATGGGCAACCAGGCAGTCAAGTGAATTTAAATTCCGAATTAGTGAAGTCTCAAAAAATATATATGCCTCATTCTGTAGAACAAAAAAAAATCAGTGATTTTTTTAGCAAACTTGACCGTCAAATTGAATTAGAGGAACAAAAGTTAGCGAAATTAGAAGAACAGAAAAAGGGATATATGCAAAAGATTTTTTCTCAAGAGTTAAGATTTAGAGATGACAATGGAAATGATTATCCTAATTGGGAAAATGAAAAATTAGGTGATTTAATAAATGAAGTAAATGAAAGAACAACATCTAATAATCAATATGTGTTACTTTCTTCTACTAAAAATGGTTTATTATCTCAAGAAGAGTATTTCAAAAAGCAGATTGGTAGTAAAGATAGTACAGGATATAAAATTTTACGGTTGAACCAATTAGTATTAAGTCCTCAAAACTTATGGTTAGGAAATATTAATTTTAACCAACGTTTTGATATAGGTATAGTTTCACCGTCTTATAGAATATATAATTTAAGTCATCAATTTGATATTAATTTTGCAAAAGATTTATTAAAAACTCCTCGATATATTTATGAATATGCACAAGCTTCTGAACAAGGAGCAAGTATCGTTAGACGTAATTTAAATTTAGAGTTGTTTTATTCTATAAAAATTTCTCTACCAAGTATTGAGGAACAAAGAAAAATAGGAGTATTCTTAAATAAATTAGATAAGTTAATAAGAAAACAATACAATAAAATTGAGGTATTAAAACAACGAAAAAATGGTTTACTACAGAGAATGTTTATCTAATACTGATAAAGTCCTATTATGTTAACTATATGTTTTATTAAATAAAGGGGAGTATACATGGGAGATGTAAAATTATTTAAACTGAATAACGAAATAGCATATGAATTATATGGAGAATCAATGGCTATAGAAAAATCTCTTCAAACCGTAATAGAAAATAATTCTGAAAATCTATTGGGCATTTCGTTCCTCGCATCTGAGTATTCTACAGGTAAAAAACATGCTGGAAGAATCGATACCTTAGGTATTGATGAGAATTATTCTCCTGTTATTTTAGAATATAAAAGAGCAACAAATGAAAATGTAATTAATCAAGGCCTTTTTTATTTAGATTGGTTAATGGATCATAAAGCAGAATTTGAATTACTTGTGATGAAAAAGTTAAATACGAATTATGCTGACAAAATCGATTGGCAAACACCTAGATTATTATGTATAGCAGGCGGATTCACAAAATATGATGCACATGCCGTACAGCAAATAAATAGAAATATTGAATTATATAGATATAAACAATTTGAAGAAAACCTATTTATGTTAGATTTAGTAAACGCTTCAACTTTACATAAAGAAAAAACAATTATAAATAAAAAAACAAACCCTGATTTTGATAAGGATACTTCAATTATTTCCGAAAATATTAATAAAGCAAATCAGCAAATTAATGATTTATATAATGAAATATATAATTATCTTTTAGCTTTAAGTGACGATGTCCAAGTTAAAGAGTTAAAATTTTATATTGCATTTAAAAGAATTAAAAATTTCGCGTGTATAGAAGTATTACCTTTTCAAAATAAAATACTTCTTTATATAAAAGTTAATTTAGATTGCGTGAAATTAGAAAAAGGCTTCACTCGTGATGTAACTAATATTGGTCATTATGGAACTGGAAATTTATCTATTACTATAAAAGATAATAATGATTTTGAAAAAGCAAAACCTTATATCTTAGAAAGCTATAATAATAATTAATTACTAAAAACCTTCATTAGTGAAACAGGTATTAGGGGTCCCGAGCGCTTAGTGGGAATTTGTATCGATAAGGGGTACAAATTCCCACTAAACCAATGTTTCAAGGCCTATTTATTTTTTATATTCAATTCTCTTAAGTGTTTAGGAATAGATAACAAGTCAAATTTATACTCTCCAAGAAAAGTGATATGCTCCCAATTAATAGGAGATACATGCTTCATATACTTAGTTACTTCGGGATCTATTTTGACGAGATAATTATAAGCTGCTTGTAAGTAGACGGCGTTCCATATACTTATTGCATTTATTAACACATTAAGCGCACTAGCACTTTGAAGTTGTCGGCGAATATCGCGCTCCATAAATTTTCCGCGTCGCCCAAAAAATAGTTCTCTAGCTAAAGCATTAATCGCTTCTGTCTTATTTAGTCCATGAGTGATCCTTCGCCGTAGCTCACTATCTGTAATATAATCTATCATAAAAATGCTCTTTTCAATGCGACCTAGTTCTCTCAGTGCAAGAGCTACTCTATTCTTACGTGCGTATGAGCCTAGCTTTCCTAATAGTAAAGAACTAGATACTTTTCCTGTTTGAATCGAATAGGCGATTCGTTTAATTTCATCATAGTTTTCTTCAATAATTTTTACATTGATTTTTCCGCTTATATCTTCTGATAAGTTAGGGTAGTAGGAAGGTGATTTGATAGAAAATAATTGTGATTTTTTTATATTTCTGATGCGAGGTTCAAAATCAAAGCCTAGTAATGCGGTCATTCCAAACACCTGATCAGAATACCCATTTGTATCAGTAAAATGTTCCTCAATATCTAGATCTGTTTCATGATAAAGTAGGCCATCAAGGGTATGAGTAGCTTCCCTTGTATTAGTTGAAGCAACCTCGATATGATGAGTCGTATGCCTATCATTTATTGATCGAATCATTGTAGCTCCTTTTTCCATACTTTTGTAATGTGGATTAACATCGGATTTTAGAGCTGAGACGCCCACTGGGACGCGCATTCCGTCTGAAGCAGTGGTTTTTCCTTCACCCCAAAAGTCTGCAACAGGAAGCTTTAACTGATAATTAACCAAAACAGATTGAGCACGAGTCAGAGCTTCTTTATAAAAGCGCCATTGTTTGGCATTGGCTAACTGAGAATAAGAAATTCCAGGAGTTGATTGGGCCATTTTTTCAAGACCAATATTCATCCCTAAACCCAGCAAAGCAGCAAAAATAATTTTTCTTTCTTGTTCACTCGGCGGTTTCCCTGTAGAATCATGACTAAATTCTTGTGAAAAGTTGGTCCAACTGTCCACCTCAATTAAAAGATCACTAAGCCTTATCTTAGGAATTATTGAATAAAGTTTTTTTCTATATATTTCTGCTTCGCTAGGTGTAACTTTTTCCAACTTTTTAAGGTTTGCTCTTGAAATTCTCTTATCAACTGTCGAATAAAATTGAAGCTGTAAATCTAAAATTATTTCCCGATCCTTTAAATAGTCCTCAAACGTGTCTGGAATAGTTTCTGAATCAATACAAGCAGATAAATCAACTAAGTAATCATCAATATTTCGATGGATCATACTTCCTTCAACTGAAATATCTCCTGATCGAATATTGTTCTTTAGCTCGGTGAAAGCTACTAACTCATAGTAAGACCGATCTATTTTCCCCTCTTCTGGCCGAACAAGGCTTTTCCATTTTTTACTCACAAAATCAGTAGAAGTATCTGCCGGTATTTTTCTTTTACCACTATTGTGTAAATCAGTTAGTTGAGTTAGGGCCATGAGGACTGGATTTGCTGCCGGAGTTGCTTTGAACGAAAGGGTCCTCAATAACATTGGCGTGTATCTTCGGAGGTAATTAGCTTTATTTCGAACCATTTCTAAATAGCCATGATTTTTATTACCTGTAATTTTTTTAGCTTCTTCTCCATCTTGTACTAAATCTTCCCAAGGCATGATTCGTTCAATTTCGTCAAAAGGATTACTATCATTATCTTTTGCAAAGTGAAGAGCATCAATTAAAGAAGCATAATGTTCCAATTTTTTAGTAGCCAATTTTCCTTTTTCTTTTAACTGTTCTTGTGAATCACGTGTCCCTTTGCGTTTAATACTTGCTAAAATGCGGTCATTAATCTCAATCAGTTGATCGATCAGATATTGATGATGATTGACTAAAAAAGCAATAAGTAAAGAGTATCTTTTTTCAAGCTCAAAACGGGAGAAGTCATATGCATCATAATTTTCCCCTAGTCTAGCTAGCTGAAGAAACCTGTTCCGATTAATATGGGAGACATTAATTGTCCCGAGTCCCATGGAAGCAATCACTTCCACTTTTTTACAAATACTCATAAAGCTTTCTGGATTTGCCTTACCTGGAATGTCTTTTAGCCAAGCGAGTTTAGTTATTTTCGTCTCTTCATAAATTTGAAACAAACTCTCTAGTTTTTCAATTTGTATATCTGTTAATGAACAGAGCAATATTGAAAATAAGTTGTTTTCTGCTTTATCTCGACAGCGGCTTATAATGTCTTCAAGTGTAGCTATAGATGGAAAAATAATTCTTTTTCGAGTTAAGAAATCAATTGTTTTTTTCATTAGATAGATAGAGTCATCATTTTCTAAAGCTAGTTCAATTAAATATTCTATTAACTGTTTTTGTGTATTAGCACTACCGAATCGATGATAGTTGAATACTTCTAAGATCTCGTTGAAGTGATTTGCACGTGTATTTCTATGATCATATGAATTTAAATCAATTGCATCAAGATGGAGCTGTCGACTCACATAAGAAGTTAGTCTGGTTGATTTAATCGGCCAATTACTTAAAGAACACCCAGGATACCGGGCCAAACAAAGTTGTATCGCAAATCCTAGTTTATTGACCTTTCCACGGTGTTGATTAATAACCTCCAGATCATAATCAGAAAAACTAAAATACGCTTTAAAATCCTCTTCTGATAAGTGGTCTACAGAAAGAAGTTGTTCACGCTGTGAAGTAGTTAAAATTCTTTTCATAGCCATATCTTAAGCATTCCTTTTATTGAGGTAACGGTAAAAGGTTGTTTTGCTTAATTTAGAGGCATCAAGAATTTGACGAATAGAATACTCTTTGCTGTCATACATTTTTAAAGCTAAATCAATTGATAGCTTACCTTTACTTGGACGGCCCCCTTTTTTTCCTCGGACTCTGGCTGCCTTAAGACCAGAGTTAGTTCGTTCAATAATAATATCCCGTTCAAGTTCTGCTAAACTAGCCATAACTCGGAAAAAGAATCTTCCCATAGACGTTGAAGTATCTACGTTATCTTGAATAGATATAAAATTGACACTAAGTTCTTCAAATAATTCAGAAAGTTCAATCAAATGTTTAGTTGATCGTGAAATTCGATCTAACTTGTAAATGACAACAGAATCTCCTTCACGTAGTAGGTTGATCATTTCTTCTAATTGCGGTCGGTCTTTTTTCGCACCAGTTACTTTTTCTTGAAATAATTTATCAATTCCATAATGAGTAAGTGCATCAATTTGTAAACTAAGATTTTGATCATCCGTACTCACTCGAGCATAGCCAAAAATCATAAAAAAACCTCCTTAATTTTATAATTTAAATGTACCATAACTCATTAAGTATAACTATATAGGAACTATGAAAAAGGAACGGATTTTGGTACTTGATTTACTTAAAAAACATTTAGAAAAAGCAGGAAAATGAAATGGTACCATAAACGGTCGTTTATGGTACCATTCAAATTTATCCTTATTGTACAAAATAACAGCGAAATTTTTAAATCTATTCCTTATCGATACAAATTCCCCGTAGGCGCTAGGGACCTCTTTAGCTCCTTGGAAGCTGTCAGTAGTATACCTAATAATTTATCTACATTCCCTTTAGTAACGTGTAACTTTCCAAATTTACAAAAGCGACTCATAGAATTATTTCCTCCCGTTAAATAATAGATAACTATTAAAAATAGACAATACTTGCTCATAAGTAACGGTACTTAAATTGTTTACTTTGGCGTGTTTCATTGCTTGATGAAACTGATTTTTAGTAAACAGTTGACGATATTCTCGATTGACCCATTTTGAAACAAAGTACGTATATAGCTTCCAATATTTATCTGGAACATCTGTGGTATGGCGGGTAAGTTTTATTAAGACACTGTTTACTTTTGGTTTAGGATGAAAGCATTCCGCTGGCAGCTTAAGCAATTGCTGAATCGAGACTTGAGTGTGCAAGAGCAACCCTAGTGTTCGGTGAATATCCAAGGTACGCTTGTAGAATCCTTCTTCAACAATCAGATAGATGTCAGACGCATGGCTTTCAAAAACCACTTTTTTAATAATTTGTGTGCTTAAATGGTAAGGAATACTCCCAACAATTTTATACCTCTGTTTGTTAGGGAATTGAAACTGTAGAATATCTTGGTGAATTAAAGTGACACGAGTATTCAGTTTTAATTTTTCTGACGATAAGTTGAATAGATGACTGTCTAATTCAATAGACGTTACCTGTTTACTTATTTTAGCCAGTTTCGTCGTTAAATGCCCTTTACCTGTTCCAATTTCGTAAACGGTATCGGTTTCTTTTAAATTCAATTGTTTTATTATTTGGTTGAGTACTTTTTCACTCGTTAAAAAGTTTTGAGAATATTTTATATTTTTGTTCATGTAATCACTCCTGAAGTGATTACATCTGTAAATAAATACAGAAGTTAAACGATTTGTTTGTAATTTTAGTTATCTGTTTAAAAAGTCATAAGATTAGTCACTGGTAGGAATTAATCTAACGTATTTATTTATCTGCGTAATCACTGTTTTTAGTCTGTTTCAAAACAGTAGATGTTTTATCTACATTACGCATTTGGAATACCAACATGACGAATCCCTCCTTCTTAATTACAAATTTTTAGCATCTAATTTAACTTCAATTCCTATTATACAAAATTTTAAGATAATGCACTATCAACACACTCTTAAGTTTGCTTCTAAGTCTTATTTCCATAACTTTAGGGTTAACCATACGCAAGACCAATCACTCTCGGACAATACTCATGATTTTAATGATAAAATCCATGTTAAACCCATAGATAAGAAATACACCTGCAATAACCGTTACCTGTTTGTGCCAATTTAAAAATGCACCACTTTTTTATAATTAAAACGGTTGAAAACTGTACCACTAATAACTCACAATAGAGAGATGTCACCGTCAAGTTAAATGTACAAAATAACAGCGAAATTTTTAAATCTATTTCTTATCGATACAAATTTCTCGTAGGCGCTCGGGACCCCTTGGGTAGATTTTTCATTTTTTTTGGATCGAACGCCTGCTTAACTTGGAATAAAAGTCCTGCTTCTTCAAGCTCTTTTTTAATCTTAGATATTTTAGTGTTTCCCCACCCAAATAAATCGTTAAGCTCTTGATTAGTAAAAATAAAGTACACTCTATCTTCATCATCTATCCAATTATTTTGCAATGAATATTCCAAACGATCACGCAAAACCACATAACCTAATTTGGCACTGTCACTTAGTTTTTTATATTTTTCGCCATATAATAATACCTGAATAATTTGATTGAACAAGACCATCGTCCAGTAAAGAGACGCAATAAATTCTATCGAAGTTTACGCACTGCCTCACCCACGATTAAAGGCATGGAAGCCATCCGAGGATTATATAAGAAAACCCGAAAAGAAGGCACTCTCTTCGGGTTTTCGGTCTGTACTGAAATCAAGGTATTATTGGGAATCCCAGCTTAAATTATAGATACCGTAAGGGATTTTATTCTTTATTTAAAACTTTGCAACAGAACCGTCCAAATCTTGTTTTTGGGCTAGTGCAGCGATAATTTCTGTGGTAAGTTCATTCATGGGGAATGCCTCCTGTGATGTTTTCTGTGGTTACTAAATATCATAAGGGAAGGCATTCCCTATTTCTATACAATTTAGAAATCTTTTGTGCGTTTACACAAGATATTTTACGCTCTCCAATCCCAAGAAGCCATTGATAAACGAAATGAGAAATTGACCCATTATTTGACGGAAGAATTGCAGGTATTAAATGAAGAAATGATTCGTAAGGATATTCCTACTAGTTCTAGTGTGAACGATATACAGGTGTGGCAGGTTTCTCAAGTGAATGAGAACACCTTTGAGGTACTGTTTTCTGTTGAACAAGTTATTACCGAAGACAAAGACAAGGAAACTATATCGTCTAGCTTTCATGTGGTTGTCCATATAGATGAATCAGATAATATGGTTATTATCAAAAATCCGACAATGAGTAAGAAACCTCAAAAATCGGACTACCAACCCAAACAGCTAGAAAGTGACCATACAGTAGATACAGAAACGATGGACGAAATCATTAGCTTTTTAGAAACGTTCTTCCAGCTCTATCCTACCGCCACAGAAAAAGAATTGACTTACTATGTAAGTAATCATGTGTTACCTATGATTAACAAGGAATATGTTTTCGAGGAATTGGTGAATCCTATCTTTACCAGAAAAGATAACCAAGTAATCGTGAATGTCGCTGTGAAATATTTAGATCAAGAAACAAAGGCAACCCAAATCTCGCAATTTGAGTTGATATTAGAAAAACAAGATAATTGGAAGATTGTAAAATAACAAATATTGGTACATGATTACAGATACTTTGTAATCATGTACTCTTTTTGATAAAAAATTGGAGATTCCTTTACAAATATGCTCTTACGTGCTATTATTTAAGTGACTATTTAAAAGGAGTTAATAAATATGCGGCAAGGTATTCTTAAATAAACTGTAAATTTGATAGCGGGAACAAATAATTAGATGTCCTTTTTTAGGAGGGCTTAGTTTTTTGTACCCAGTTTAAGAATACCTTTATCATGTGATTCTAAAGTATCCAGAGAATATCTGTATGCTTTGTATACCTATGGTTATGCATAAAAATCCCAGTGATAANNTTATCACTGGGATTTTTATGCCCTTTTGGGTTTTTGAATGGAGGAAAATCACATGAAAATTATTAATATTGGAGTTTTAGCTCATGTTGATGCAGGAAAAACTACCTTAACAGAAAGCTTATTATATAACAGTGGAGCGATTACAGAATTAGGAAGCGTGGACAAAGGTACAACGAGGACGGATAATACGCTTTTAGAACTTCAGAGAGGAATTACAATTCAGACAGGAATAACCTCTTTTCAGTGGGAAAATACGAAGGTGAACATCATAGACACGCCAGGACATATGGATTTCTTAGCAGAAGTATATCGTTCATTATCAGTTTTAGATGGGGCAATTCTACTGATTTCTGCAAAAGATGGCGTACAAGCACAAACTCGTATATTATTTCATGCACTTAGGAAAATGGGGATTCCCACAATCTTTTTTATCAATAAGATTGACCAAAATGGAATTGATTTATCAACGGTTTATCAGGATATTAAAGAGAAACTTTCTGCCGAAATTGTAATCAAACAGAAGGTAGAACTGTATCCTAATATGTGTGTGACGAACTTTACCGAATCTGAACAATGGGATACGGTAATAGAGGGAAACGATGACCTTTTAGAGAAATATATGTCCGGTAAATCATTAGAAGCATTGGAACTCGAACAAGAGGAAAGCATAAGATTTCATAATTGTTCCCTGTTCCCTGTTTATCACGGAAGTGCAAAAAACAATATAGGGATTGATAACCTTATAGAAGTGATTACGAATAAATTTTATTCATCAACACATCGAGGTCCGTCTGAACTTTGCGGAAATGTTTTCAAAATTGAATATACAAAAAAAAGACAACGTCTTGCATATATACGCCTTTATAGTGGAGTACTACATTTACGAGATTCGGTTAGAGTATCAGAAAAAGAAAAAATAAAAGTTACAGAAATGTATACTTCAATAAATGGTGAATTATGTAAGATTGATAGAGCTTATTCTGGAGAAATTGTTATTTTGCAAAATGAGTTTTTGAAGTTAAATAGTGTTCTTGGAGATACAAAACTATTGCCACAGAGAAAAAAGATTGAAAATCCGCACCCTCTACTACAAACAACTGTTGAACCGAGTAAACCTGAACAGAGAGAAATGTTGCTTGATGCCCTTTTGGAAATCTCAGATAGTGATCCGCTTCTACGATATTACGTGGATTCTACGACACATGAAATTATACTTTCTTTCTTAGGGAAAGTACAAATGGAAGTGATTAGTGCACTGTTGCAAGAAAAGTATCATGTGGAGATAGAACTAAAAGAGCCTACAGTCATTTATATGGAGAGACCGTTAAAAAATGCAGAATATACCATTCACATCGAAGTGCCGCCAAATCCTTTCTGGGCTTCCATTGGTTTATCTGTATCACCGCTTCCGTTGGGAAGTGGAATGCAGTATGAGAGCTCGGTTTCTCTTGGATACTTAAATCAATCATTTCAAAATGCAGTTATGGAAGGGATACGCTATGGTTGCGAACAAGGATTATATGGTTGGAATGTGACGGATTGTAAAATCTGTTTTAAGTATGGCTTATACTATAGCCCTGTTAGTACCCCAGCAGATTTTCGGATGCTTGCTCCTATTGTATTGGAACAAGTCTTAAAAAAAGCTGGAACAGAATTGTTAGAGCCATATCTTAGTTTTAAAATTTATGCGCCACAGGAATATCTTTCACGAGCATACAACGATGCTCCTAAATATTGTGCGAACATCGTAGACACTCAATTGAAAAATAATGAGGTCATTCTTAGTGGAGAAATCCCTGCTCGGTGTATTCAAGAATATCGTAGTGATTTAACTTTCTTTACAAATGGACGTAGTGTTTGTTTAACAGAGTTAAAAGGGTACCATGTTACTACCGGTGAACCTGTTTGCCAGCCCCGTCGTCCAAATAGTCGGATAGATAAAGTAAGATATATGTTCAATAAAATAACTTAGTGCGTTTTATGTTGTTATATAAATATGGTTTCTTATTAAATAAGATGAAATATTGGGAATAATGTCAATACTTTGGAGTGGTTTTTAGATAGCCCCGCGAGGGGCCGGAGCTACCCCGAAAGTTTAATCAAAAAGAATAAACGAGGTCCAGGCAATCATCGCCCGGACCTCGTTTGTTTTCTATAATTTATTTTCGGATTCAATCATGTGAGAATCATAGTTGTCAATTTTCCACTGTAAATAATCACGGGCATCAACAATTTCTTTTACCTTTTTTTTCGTTAAGCGTATTAATTGCTTCGCCTAGAATGTCTTTACAGGCTGGAATGGTAGTCGGGTCGTCTTCGAACACGGCGCTGATGTCAAGATTATGGACAGGCTTTTTTGGCACCGAGAGGTACCGCACTCCGAAAATTTTTCAAAACCCGGATTTCAGCTTAAAACGGCGTGATTTCTGGGTGTTTTTGTAGGTGGAACAGGGCCGAGCCCTACCGGTGAGAGAAAACAGGTGGTATAGATTGTGAACCAGCCGGATTTCACAAGTTGTATCGTGCAACAAATAAGCCTTCACAAGGCGAATTTTTGAAATTCACAAGTGACGGCTTATAAACGGCGTCGTACCGGCTAGTGCCGATAACCGGCATTATGTAAACAAAACAGAAAACTAAGGGGAGTATAATATGAATACGTTGAACACAGTATTACTGCTAATAGGTTTATTTATTTTGATACCTTCAATGATGTATTTATCTATATATCATATGGTTAATGCGATTGTTTTATATCAAAAAAACAAAAGCAAAATCAGTATTGGTACAAATATAGTAGGTGTAAAAGAAATTAAATATAATGTGCCTAAAAGTCTATTACGACTACAAACAAAGTTAAAAGAAAATAAGGTTTTTGCAAACATGGGACTTACTTTTGGATTTCTTATGATTGCTATTCCTATATTATATATATGGTTTGAATATTTAAAAAGTTTTATACCGACGTTAATAAAGTAAATTTAGAAGATA
This sequence comes from Staphylococcus sp. GDY8P131P, assembly GCF_017891975.1. Lineage (NCBI taxonomy): Bacteria > Bacillati > Bacillota > Bacilli > Caryophanales > Staphylococcaceae > Staphylococcus > Staphylococcus sp. GDY8P131P. The sequence continues at coordinate 1,705 of NZ_JAESKF010000023.1, read as the reverse complement.
AATAAAAGAAAAAGTAAAGAGATAGATAATGATGAAATTGTCCGATAACCTAAAAAACATGGAGAAGTTTCTGGATTTATTAAAGGAATTAACAAGAGTAGAGTTCACTAATCTATGCGAAAATAGTTCTAAAACACATAATGAAATTTTATATAAAGCTTTTCAAAGGACAAATTCATTCAAAAAAATAAGACGTTTATCTAAGAAATATGAATTATTTGTACCTCATGAAACATATAGATCTACTTTGATACCATTTGTGTTTAAAAAAGTGCTTAGTAATCCCGATATAGATTCATACAAACACGCAATAAGATATTTAGAAGCATATAATAAGGTGATGAATCATATTCATGATGAGTTATCTGCAACGGAAGTAAAGTCATGTTTTGATAACTATACGTACGAATTTTTTAAAAATAATTTAACAAACAACCATTAGAAATTCAATTAAATTATTACTATTGATATAACTTATCACAAAGATTAAAAGGTGGTTATTAGTATGGAAACATTTGTGCAAAATTTAAATGAATTGCAAAATGTAAACTTGAAATATTAATAAGGAGTTGTTTTTATGTTAGAACAGGTTTTAAAAACAATGGGTATTACAGATTTTATGTATTTTCTTCCTATACTTGCTTCAATATGTTACAACATTATTTTTTTTATGGTATTAGTTAAACGATTTAAAAATATTAAACATCACACTACTAAGTGGTACATTATGTGTCACTTTACTTGATATATGAGAATGACTTCACCTAATAAATGAGAAAAGCAACGCACTATATTAAAATGCGTTGCTTTTTCTATTATCGAATACCTATAAAGGGTGCTTAACGCAATCCCTTTACTTTTAGAAATACTTGATAAAGATTGTTCGCCTAGGATAAAAGGTTTTATAATATTGTACTTTTGAGTAGCTTTTTTACGTTTGGCTTCAGAAAAATTAGTTAGATACTTCTCCTTGTTTTTCATCTTCCTTGTCCTCCAATTTATTGAGGTAACGATAAATTGTTGTACGTGAAACATGCCACTGTTCTGCAATTGTCTTAATTGGCGTGCCATTATCATAAAGTGTCTTAAGTAAGTTTAAATCTTTTTGATTTAATTTTTCTGGTCTGCCTCCATATCGGCCTCTAGCACGTGCTGCAATTCGGCCAGCTGAAGAACGCTCTAAAATTAAATTACGTTCAAATTCTGCAAATGCTGCGAATAAATGAAATAATAATTGCCCTGTAGAACTTGATTTATCCATCGTTATATTTTCTTCTAAACTATGGAAACTTACACCTCGTTCGTTAAGCTCATTAACTAATGTGATTAAATCTTCCATATTACGTCCTAGTCTATCTAATCTCCAAACAACAATCGTATCTCCTGACCTCGCAAATTCAATGGCTTTATCTAAACCAGGTCTTTTACTTTTTGAACCACTCATATGGTCGTTAAATATCTTTTCACAACCATATGCATTTAATCGATCCTCCTGTAAATTTAAATTTTGTAATCCAGTTGAAACTCTTGCATAACCTATTTTCAAAATACAAACCCCCTATATACACCTTCAGTGTACCATAACTTAATTACAAGGTCTTTTGTGAACATAGATTTTTTGTTGGGTTTATGAACACATAATCCTATGTAATTCTTACTTATTTAGACATAAAAGAAGAGTGTACAGAAAATGGTTATTTTCTGT
>NZ_JAESKF010000022.1:0-10790 GCF_017891975.1 Staphylococcus sp. GDY8P131P | reverse complement strand
ATGTGCTTTTTCTTCTTCGTCTGTGATTTTATCTTCATCACTTGTATTAATTAAATTACCATCTTCGGCATCATCTAAATTTAAAATTTTATGCTTTTGTTTAAGCAGTCCACCATAACTCAACATACGTTTTCGGTATAAACCTTTTCCAAGTCATTCACGATTTCTTGATTTCTTTCATCATCATCAGTTAAAAAATCAGATGACTTAACCGAATATTTAGAGGTTTCTTTGATTGCTATAAGATTATCTAAATTATTGGTTAAAGATATTATGTTGTTTCATGTTTTGACGACGCATATTAAGTGCGTGTATTTCTTCAAGTTCAGCTTTAATCGATTGCATCAAATAACCTTGCATACCTTCAACTGTTTCATTTTTCTGTAGCAACATCGCTTTAAATCGTTTTAAGACACTGATAAGTTCGAACTCCACGTCTTCTAAACGGTAATATGTATCATGAGCATTATTAAATGATTTTTTTCCTTTAAGTAAAACACTTTTAATAATACGAATTTCTCTAATTTCAAAATTACTTAAGTAATCTTTGATTTGTTGTGGCAATTCTTCAAGCACTTGGAATTTTAAGGCATCATTATTAAATTCAGTTTGTTGATGATTTGTATGATCCGAATGATCATGACTTATTGAATTGTTATATGTATCATTCATATCATACGTATCATTATTCTCAGTCTCTATATAATCAGTATTACTTAAGTCAGTATCATTAGACTGTGAATTTGGAAGTTCTTGACCACTTAAATTCATAGTTCTAGAACTTCCAAATTCATTGTTCTGGAACTGTGAATTTGGAAGTTCCTTGGTACGACTGCCTTCAACATCATAATTGGGTTTTAATAAATACAATCTATTGGGTTTATTAAGGCCAACACGTTCTTGAGTTAGTAAATTAAAACTTACTAACTCTTTTTTCAATTTTATGATTTTTTGTTCTGCATAACCTAAGTATTCGCACAAATGTTTATTACTGAAAATAAAGTAAATGTTATTATTTTTATCTACCCATTCATTTTGGATGGATAATTCAAAACGATCTTTTAATAACGCATACATAATTTTGGCTTCTGCTGACATTTTCTTAAAATATATATCTTCAAATAAATATTTAGGCAGTTGATAAAACCTTTCAGTTTTTACTTGTGATAAATTGTATTTCTCAAAATTGGGCATAATAAAAACCTCATTTCCACTTTTTTTGGATTGAGGTAATAAAACAATTTTTACGTAAGTTATATGTTTTGTGCTTGCACTTAGATGATTAGATATATATAATACAAGTATCAAAAAAATATATAAACAAACGAATGCGAATCGTTTTATTACCGAGAGTCGATGCTACGCCAATAGCATCGACTCTTTTAATATTCATAAAGTAATATTAACACTTTTATGGTCGTATATAAAGCGTTTTAAGTGTAGTTAAAAGCACATTATAACCTCAAAATAGTAAAATTTATTAATTTGGTGCCTAATTAGGCACCAAAAATATCCGATAGGTAGCTAATTAGTCACTTAGGTAGTGAAATAGGTGGTAAATTTAGGCGGTAAAAGATGAAAAAATATTTGCTATGTGGTAAAATTTAGGTACTAAATTAGGTACCTAAGGGTGGGTGTTATGAAAACTATTAAAATGGTTGCTGATGAATTGGATGTAACTAAACAAACTATTGTTAATAATGCTAAAAGCTTAAATATATCTTTTGAAAAAGAAAATGGAATTAATTATATTAATGATAATGATTGTTTGAAAATTATAGAAAAAATCACTAAGAAAGAAAGAACAACGCAAAATAAAGAATCAGTAAAAAAAGAAATGTTTGATGAAAATACTGCAGAAGTTGAAAAGCATATATATAATAATTCAAATAGTTCTGAGACATTAAAAACAAAAGCAAATGAATTAGAAAAGCAAATAGAAATCTTTGAAACTAGAGCTAAAAATGATGAAAAATATATTGAGAATCTAACTAAACAACTAGATCAACAAAATAGCAATGTTAATACATTAAATAAACTGTTGGAGAATCAACAAATATTAGCTTTAGAAAGTAATAAAAAGATTCAAAAACTAGAAAACCAATTAGAAGAAGAAAGACAGCTTAATTATTCTTTTGATACAGTGACTAATGATAGACAAAACGTTAAACCGCAAGAAGCAACTTTTACTGAAGAATCTCAAAATATCAACCAACAACAAAAGAAAAGTCAACCAACAGAAACAGAAGTAAAACATAAGGATAGAACTGAAGAGAAAAAGGATGACAGTACAAATGAAGAAGTATTAGCGAAAGATGATAAACCATCTGAAGAAATAGAGAGTGGGCCTGAGGATAAGGAAGCAGAACCACCTAAAAAGGGGTTTTGGAGTCGTTTGTTTGGTAGCTAATATAATTAATTAGGCACTAAAAGGTTATAACCTTTTAGTGCCTTTTATATAGTGAGAACTTCTGATAATCATCGATTATGTTAATAAATGCAAAATCAAACAGAACTTTTTTAATGTTAGCAACAATTTTTATTACCATTTTCTTTTTTCTCATTATTTTCGTCTTTTTTGTCTGTTTTCTCTTCAATTTCAACTGAACAACATGACTGTTCTTGAGGTTTTAATTTTTTTAATGCGTCTTTGATACCCATTTACTTCACCTCCTTAAATGATTAAGTTAACAACTAGACCAGTAGCAATAGCTACGACTAAAATTGCTATAACAAAAGATATTACAAATTTCTTTTTAAATAATTTCGATAACAATACAACTTCAGGAATACTTGCTCCTGCGCCACCTATAATTAATGCTACGACTGTTCCCAGTGACATACCTTTAGATACTAAAGCTTCAGCTATAGGAAGCATTGTTTCTGGTCTAATATACATAGGTATACCAATAACAGAAGCAATAATAACAGAGATAATACTATCACCACTCGCATATTGTGTTATAAAGGTTTCTGGAATAAATCCATAAATAAATGCCCCAATAAATACACCAATAATTAAATAAGGTAACATTGGATATAGGAAAGCCCAAGCATCATTTAGCGCTTGCTTAACACGAGATCCTGATTTATTAGTGAAAAATCCATCACCTTTGACATTAACGCCTTTATAACTCTCTGCTAAATTCATTTTTGAAAAAACAAGGCCAGTTAAAATGCTGAATATCGCTAATACAACAAAATAAACAACAGCAACTTTCCACCCTAATAAAATCCATAGCATAAATATCATGAGTGGATTCATGAGTGGCGAAGCGATTAAGAAACTCATAGCTGGACCAAACGGAACTTTAGAGTTTAACAAACCTGCAAGTATAGGAATAGTAGAACAAGAACAAAATGGTGTAATAGCACCAAAAATCATTCCTAATACATAGTTGGTTGCTTTATTTGGTTTGCTTAAAAGCTTTTGTATTTTATCTTCTGATACTACTTGTTGAATTAAACTTACAATAAAACTTACAACTATAAATAATGCTAACAATTCAAAAAATAACATTAAAAATGTTTTTATGAATTCGATGATTGAATCTGTCATTAGTATAACTCCTCTGAATTTATTTAATCAATTTTTTTTGATATATAAATTAAAAAAAGTTGATTAATATGATGTGTAAGAAGATAAATCCTATAATATTTTACAGCAAGTATCTTCAGTTAATACAACTTGAATTTGTGCTTCATTGATTTTGTAGTAGTTCCAAGTACCGTATTTTTCAGGTATTAAAATCTGTGCACTTACTAGTTTTTTTAAATGATATGAAATTTTAGATTGTTTTAAATCTAATAACTCCTCTAAGTCGCATACACATAGTGATTTATTAGGGCTTTGACTAATTTGATTAAGTATTTTTAATCTATTTTTGTCAGCAAGTGCATTAAACATGCTTTCATAAAAAGCTAATTGTTCATCTTCATTCATATCAGTTTTTGCTTTAATAACTTCCATAAAAAGAACACCTCTTTTTTATAATATTTGATTAGAGTTTATATTATTTTTATTTCAATTCTTGTATTGCTTGTTTGTAGTTATTTTCTGTTGATTCACCATACTGATGAATATTACCTTTAAAGAACTCCTTCTCCATATATATTGTAGCTTCTTTTAAAGTGACTTCTCTTGATACCATAACAAGATTTAAATAACTTACAAAGTAACCAACAGATAAAGTACTTGCGTGGTTTACTCGCAATCAGGCACACCTCCTTATTGTCTAAATAATTTTATTCCATTTAATATATCAATTTTTTTTGATATATTAAATATAAATCAATATATACATTATTGCAAGATTAAAAAACTATAATTTCACATAAACTTAGACATGCTCCACAGCAATAGTAAAAATATTTTCTTCCTAACTATATTATTAGAAACTCAAATTAAGTTAAATTTTAAAAATCCAAATCAATACATAGACACTAATCTATATAGATGCTAATCTATGGTAGTAAAATAATTAATGAGGTGAGTATAATGTTAAATATTGAAATATACGAAGAAGCTATGTGCTGTTCTACTGGCGTATGTGGTCCAGAACCGGATGAAACACTAATAAAGACGAACCAAATCAATGAATATTTAAAACAAAATCAAATAGAAGTTCAACGTTATAATATGAGTAATAATCCGAATGAATTTATTAAAAATAAAGAAGCTATTCGTTTAATTCAAGAAAAAGGTAATGAAGTTTTACCAATCACTTTTATAGAAGGCAATATAGCTAAAACGGGTACTTATATTACCCAAGAAGAAGCCGATGAAATTATTACGGTTAATCAGATGAGAAATGGAGGATGCTGTGGTGGAGATGGATGCTGTTAAATACTTAAATAAATTGAATTTAGATAATGTTGAGTTAACAAAATATTTGTTTTTTACTGGTAAAGGTGGCGTAGGCAAAACGACGATATCAAGTTCTATTGCTTTAAACTTAGCAGAGAATGGAAAGAAAGTAGCTTTAGTAAGTACTGATCCAGCTAGTAATTTACAAGATGTATTTCAAATGGAATTATCTAATAAATTAACTACATATCAACCTATACCTAATCTCTCTATAGCCAATTTTGACCCGATTGCTGCTGCAGACGATTATAAAGCACAAGCTATAGAACCTTATGAGGGTATTCTACCAGAAGATGTGCTTTCTGAGATGAAAGAACAGTTAAGTGGTTCGTGTACAGTTGAAGTAGCAGCATTTAATGAATTTACAAATTTTTTATCCGATAAAACTTTAGAACAAGAATTTGATTTCATTATATTTGATACAGCTCCAACAGGTCACACCTTGAGAATGCTTGAATTACCTTCTGCATGGACAGATTATTTAAATACAACGAGTAATGACGCTTCTTGCTTAGGTCAATTATCGGGTTTAAATGAAAATAGAGGTAAATATAATTCAGCACTTGAAAAACTACGTAACCAAGACGATACGACCATGATCTTAGTTGCGAAACCTAACCACTCTTCTATATATGAAATTCAAAGAGCGCAACAAGAATTACAACAACTATCAATTTCTAAATTCAAAGTAGTCATTAACAACTATATAGAAGAAAGTCACGGTTTAATTTCGAGTCAGATGAAATCAGAACAAGATAAAAACATTAATCATTTTACTGAATGGTTAAATAACAATCATGCTTATTACGTTCCATATAAAAAGCAGAAAGAAGAAGGTATAGAAAGTTTAACTAATCTATTAAATGATGATAACTTAATTGAAAATGATGACTTTATTGTTGAAGATCATCCGCAATTCAATAAATTAATAGATGAAATTGAAAATAGTAAAGTTCAATATTTATTTACAATGGGAAAAGGTGGCGTTGGTAAAACGACAGTAGCAACGCAATTAGCTACAGAATTATCTAATAAAGGACATCGTATTCTTTTAGCAACGACTGACCCTACTAAAGAAATTAATGTTGAAACCACAAGTAATTTAAATACTGCTTATATTGATGAAGAACAAGCATTAGAAAAGTATAAAAAAGAAATATTAGCCATAGTGAATGATGATACACCACAAGACGATATTGATTATATTATGGAAGATTTAAAATCACCTTGTACAGAAGAAATAGCATTTTTCAAAGCCTTTAGTGACATTATGGAGAATCAAGAAGACATGGATTACGTAATTGTAGATACAGCTCCTACAGGCCATACCTTGTTGTTACTTGATTCTAGTGAAAATCACTATAAAGAACTAAAGAAAAAATCAACTCAAACTACCAGTAATGTTGAAACGTTATTACCTAAAATTCAAAATCAAGATTTAACACAGATGATAATCGTAACACTAGCAGAAAAAACACCTTATTTAGAATCTAAACGTTTAGTAGAAGATTTAAATAGAGCCGATATAGGACATAATTGGTGGGTCGTTAATCAATCATTAGTTACGCTAAATCAACGTGATGACCTTTTTAGTAACAAAAAAGAAGATGAATCGATTTGGATAAACAAGATTAAAAATGAAAGTCTTAATAATTACTTTGTCATACCTTATGGAGGGTTAGAATAATGAAAAAAATTGTTATCATTGGTTCAGTTGCTGCCGGTACGAGTGTCGCGGCTAAAGCAAGAAGAAATAGTGAAGATGTTGAAATTACCGTTTTTGATAAAGGTAGTGATATTTCGTATTCCGTATGTGGTATCCCCTACTATATAGGAGGTAATGTATCTGATATTGATGAAAATGCTAAATGGTTTAAAGAACGCTTTAATATAGATATTTATACAGAATATGAAGTGAATAAGATAAATGATAGTGATCAAACAATAACAGTTACTAATTTAGTAAATGATGAAAAGATGATTCAAAAATATGACGAATTAGTATTAGCAACAGGTTCATCGCCTAAAGAACTCCCTCAATTAAATAGCGAAGAATATAATAATGTGTTTAAAGTTAAAAATATTAATGATGCCAAAGCAATTTATAATTATATTAATGACCATGATGTTCAGAATATAACAATCGTTGGCGGTGGATTTATTGGTTTAGAGATGTTAGAACAATTATCTAATTACAACACTTCAATTGTTCAACGTAACACTTTTATGCCTCATTTAGACTACGATATGAGTTTTATGATTCAAGAATATATTGAAGATAAAGCTAACGTATATACCTATAATGAAATTGACATTATTGATTATGATGAGAATCATACGATAAATAGAGTCAGCTTAAAAACTGGCGAATTAATTGATACAGACTTAATCATTATTGGGATTGGTGTCACACCAAATACTAAATTAGCTAAAGAAATTGGTATTAATATTGGAGAATCTGGAGCAATACAAACCAATAAGTATTTGGAAACAAATATTCCTCATATATATGCAATTGGTGATGCAGCAGAAAGTTATAATTTAATTACTGGTAATCCTATATATAGACCGCTAGGTTCTACAGCAAATAAAATGGGTCGTATTTTAGGAGATCGATTAACTGGTGGAAATCTAGAACATAAAGGCATTTTAGGCACAGGCATTGTCCGTATCTTTGATATGACAATTGCCCAGACAGGTTTAACCGAAAAAGAAGCTGTTGAGTTAGAAATTGATATTGATGTATTACACAATGTGAAACCGAATCGTCCAGAATATATGCAAGGTCAAGAAATGGTAATTAAAGCTATATTTGATAAAAATAATTCTAAATTACTTGGTGCGCAAATAGTTGGGTATGAGGGCGTAGACAAGAGAATTGATGTACTAGCTACTGCTATAACATTTGGTGCCAAAGCAGAAGATTTATTTCATTTAGATTTAGCATATGCACCTCCTTTTTCTACAACTAAAGATCCTGTTATTTATACAGGGATGATTGGTCACAATATTACTCGAGGACGTAAAATTATAACGCCTGAAGAAGTCGTAAAACAAAAAATGATTTATTGATTTTAGATGTACGTTCTCCAAAGCAATTTGAAGTTGATCATGTTGATGGAGCGATTAACGTCCCATTGAAAACGTTGAGAAGTTATGCAAAAACGTTAGATGAAAATCAAACAATCGTGACTTATTGTAATAAAGGTACTACTGGTAATGCTGCACAAAACGTACTTATTAATTTAGGCTTTAAACAAGTATATAATTTATCAGGTGGCAATAAAAATTATCAACGATATAAAAGATTTCAAGTAGAAAGGGAGAAGAAAAATTGAATTATAATGAGATATCACAATACTTGAAAGTGATTGCTGATAGTAGCCGTCTTGAAATATTAGATTTGTTATCTTGTGGTGAATTATGCGCTTGTGATTTATTAGAGCATTTTTCTTTTTCTCAACCCACATTAAGTCATCATATGAAAGTATTAAAAGACAATAATTTAATTACATCCAGAAAAGATGGTAATAAAAATTTATACAAATTGAATCATGACGTATTGGATGACGTTACATCACGACTGACTCTATTGAGTTCCAGTACTGTCCCATGTATATGTGAAACAGTAGAGAAAGGTGAGTGTTAATGATGACGATATTAGCAATCACAATCTTTGTATTAACGTTAATTTTTGTTATATGGCAACCTAAAGGTCTAGATATTGGTATTACTGCATTAATTGGTGCTGTAGTTGCTATAATCACTGGCGTTGTAAGCTTTTCAGACGTACTAGAAGTTACTGGAATTGTTTGGAATGCGACCTTAACTTTTGTTGCAGTTATTCTTATTTCACTCATATTAGATGAAATTGGCTTCTTTGAATGGTCTGCTATACATATGGTGAGAGCATCAAAAGGTAGCGGATTGAAAATGTTTATCTTTATCATGCTATTAGGTTCAGTTGTAGCAGCTTTCTTCGCAAATGATGGAGCAGCTTTAATACTTACTCCTATTGTTTTAGCTATGGTTCGTAGTTTAGGATTTGATAAAAAAGCGATATTTCCATTTATTATTGCTAGTGGTTTTATAGCTGATTCTACATCATTACCGCTCATTGTCAGTAATTTAGTTAATATTGTTTCCGCAGATTATTTCGATATTGGATTTATTGAATACTTCAGTAAAATGATTATACCTAATATATTCTCATTGATCGCAAGTATTCTTGTTTTATGGTTATATTTTAGAAAGTCTATTCCAAAAACATTTAATGCAGTAAACATTAGAGAACCAAGAGAAGCGATTAAAGATAAAAAACTTTTTAACATCTCGTGGATCGTACTTGGTATATTACTCATTGGTTATTTAATAAGTGAGTTTATAAATATTCCAGTATCCATTATTGCTGGTATCATTGCTTTAATATTTGTATTATTAGCGCGTAAATCTAAAGCCGTGCATACGAAACAAGTAATTAAAGGTGCGCCATGGAATATTGTTTTATTCTCCATTGGTATGTATCTCGTCGTATTTGGTTTGAAAAACGTGGGCATTACAACACTTCTTGGTGATGTACTAACAAACATTTCAAGTTATGGCTTATTTAGCAGCATTATGGGTATGGGCTTTGTAGCTGCATTCCTATCCTCTATTATGAATAACATGCCAACCGTTTTAATAGATGCAATAGCAATTGGTCAATCGAGTGCTACAGGAATATTAAAAGAAGGTATGATTTATGCGAATATTATCGGATCTGATTTGGGGCCTAAGATAACACCAATTGGTTCGTTAGCCACACTTCTTTGGTTACACGTACTAACTCAAAAAGGTGTCAAGATTTCTTGGGGAACCTATTTTAAGACCGGAATTATTATCACAATCCCTGTTTTATTTGTAACCCTATTAGGTCTATATTTAACACTAATAATTTTTTAAAAGAGAGGTAATAATAAATGGATAAGAAAACAATTTACTTTATATGTACTGGTAATTCTTGTCGTAGTCAAATGGCTGAGGGCTGGGGAAGAGAAATACTCGGCGAAGAATGGAATGTTTACTCAGCAGGTATCGAAACGCATGGCGTAAATCCTAAGGCGATAGAAGCTATGAAAGAAGTGGATATTGACATATCAAACCATACTTCTGATTTAATTGATAATAAAATTTTAAGACAATCAGATCTAGTTGTTACACTTTGTAGTGATGCTGATGAGAATTGTCCAGTCATCCCGCCTAATGTAAAAAAAGAACATTGGGGCTTTGATGACCCAGCAGGTAAATCTTGGTCAGAATTTCAACGTGTAAGAGATGAAATAGGTCAAAAGATCAAGCAATTTTATGATAATTAAGTTAATATAAAATTCAAAAACAGAGGATAAGCATTGTTATATGTGCTTATCCTCTGTTTTATATAATGATATTTGCTGCTTACCTTTTTCTGTTAGTTCTGCATATATTGTTGTGCCACATATAGGAAAACACCCATTGTAGAATAACTCTATATTTTTTGCTAAATCTTGCCTCGCTATGCTTTCAAGTGCTAATAAAAAATTTTTTCGCTTACATCTAAAGTTTTAAAATCTACACTTTATTCTTCTCTAATCGATAACAGTACATTATACACTAAATCTTGTTTTAACAACGTTCATCACCTCGTATTTATCTAGATGACGATACAAGGTTGCTCTACTTATATTTGTCTGTTCTTTTATCTCATCTAAAGTGTATTTTTTGCTCATATACATCTCAATAGCATCTCTAAGGTTATTATCATCGCGTTTGGGTTTACCCTAATCGAACCATTATCGATGCTAGTAAAACAGTATTTCTGTATGTATGATTAGAGTATTAAAAATGTTCGTTTTTGACACAAACCTCTTAACTTAATAATAAGAGGTGTCACTTTATTCGATATATG
>NZ_JAESKF010000021.1:0-3060 GCF_017891975.1 Staphylococcus sp. GDY8P131P | reverse complement strand
ACAGAAAATAACCATTTTCTGCACACTCCCTTTTTATGTCTAAATAGGTAGGTATATTATATGATTGAGTGTTCAAAAACCCAACAAAAAATCTATGTTCATAAAAGACCTTAGAATTAAGTTATGGTACACTGAATGTGTATATAGGAGGTTTGTATTTTGAAAATAGGTTATGCAAGAGTTTCAACTGGATTACAAAATTTGAATTTACAGGAGGATCGATTAAATCAATATGGTTGTGAAAAAATATTTAGTGACCATATCAGTGGTTCAAAAAGTAAAAGACCTGGTTTAGATAAAGCAATTGAATTTGCGAGGTCAGGAGATACGATTGTTGTTTGGAGATTAGACAGATTAGGACGTAATATGGAGGATTTAATCACATTAGTTAATGAGCTTAACGAACGAGGAGTAAGTTTCCACAGTTTAGAAGAAAATATAACGATGGATAAATCAAGTTCTACAGGACAATTATTATTTCATTTGTTCGCAGCATTTGCAGAATTTGAACGGAATTTAATTTTAGAACGTTCTTCAGCAGGCCGAATTGCAGCACGTGCTAGAGGACGCTATGGAGGTAGACCAGAAAAATTAAGCCAAAAAGATTTAAATTTACTTAAAACACTTTATGATAATGGCACACCAATCAAAACAATTGCGGAGCAGTGGCAAGTTTCACGTACAACAATTTATCGTTACCTCAATAAATTGGAGGACAAGGAAGATGAAAAACAAGGAGAAGTATCTAACTAATTTTTCTGAAGCCAAACGTAAAAAAGCTACTCAAAAGTACAATATTATAAAACCTTTTATCCTAGGCGAACAATCTTTATCAAGTATTTCTAAAAGTAAAGGGATTGCGTTAAGCACCCTTTATAGGTGGAATAAGTCATATAAAGAACAAGGACTTAAAGGACTAATCTATGCGACAAGAGCTGATAAAGGAACACGTAAAATAGAACCAAAGATAATTGATGAAATTGAACGCCTTGCGCTTATGAATAAAAGAAATAGTATAGCCACAATTCATAGGAAAATCACTAATTATTGTATAGAGAATAATTTTGATAAACCAAGCTACAAACAAGTTTATAGTATTATTAAAGCAATGCCTAAGTCTGTTATTGATTTCTCTCACCAAGGTGAAAAATACTATCAAAATAAGTACGATTTAATACAAATAAGAGAATCCTCAAGACCCAATGAAATATGGCAAGCCGACCATACTTTGCTAGATATTTATATATTAGATCAAAAAGGTAATATCAATAGACCATGGCTAACCATTATTATGGATGACTATAGTCGTGCCATTGCAGGCTATTTTATAAGTTTTGATTCTCCTAATGCTCAAAACACAGCATTAACACTATACCAAGCAATATGGAATAAGAATGATACCAACTGGCCAGTGTGTGGTATACCCGAAAAATTCTATACAGATCACGGAAGTGACTTTACCTCAAATCACATGGAACAAGTCGCTATTGACTTGAAAATAAATTTGATGTTTTCAAAAGTTGGTGTCCCTCGTGGTCGTGGAAAAATAGAACGCTTTTTTCAGACAGTTAACCAAATTTTCTTAGAACAACTGCCTGGATATATAAACAATAGTGATATTCCTAGTAATTTAATAAATTTTCACAATTTTGAAGAAAAATTACGTTACTTTTTAATTGAAAATTATAATCAAAAAGAACATAGTGCTATTCATACCACGCCTATCAGTCGTTGGAATAGTAATCACTTTTTCCCTAATATGCCAAGTAGCTTAGAACAACTTGATTTATTATTGTTGGAAATACCTAAATCTAGAAAAGTTCATTCAGATGGCATTCATTTTCAAGGTTTTTGATACATTAATACTAATCTAGCAGCTTATGTAGGTGAATATGTACTGATTCGTTATAACCCAAATGATATGGCTGAAATACGTGTGTTTTATAGAGATGAATTTCTTTGTACTGCTATATGTCCAGAAATAGCTGATTACTCCATAGATATAAAAGACATACAGCACGCTCGTAGTCAGAGAAGAAAACACTTAAAACAAAATATTACTAGTCCAAGTACCACGGAATTAATTAAGGAAGAAAAAAATTGTGGTTATTCACCTCAAGAAACGACTAAAAACGTCAATAAATTAAAGAGGTATCGTAATGACTAAAAATCAGAATTTTATTGAAACGAAAGAGTATAAACGGTTTGCTGAATTTTGTGACGCTTGCATTAAATATCAATATATTGGTATCTGTTATGGTCAACCTGGAGTTGGGAAAACTTTATCTTCAAGATATTATACAAATTGGGATACTATCGAAAAACAAGTTAACCATAGAGGTTGGGAAGATTTAGCTAGTAAAACGACCGATGACATACTATCGGTGGATAAAATATTTTATACTGCACCAGCAGAAAAACAAACTAAATTAAGGAATGATTTATATAGTATTACTGCAAGCATTGATTTGGGTCAAAAATTACATGTTGTAAATAAGTATGGACATGAACATAGTAAACATTATAGTGATATGTTTAAATATATTGATTTAATTATAGTAGATGAGATTGATCGCCTTAAAGTGCAACATTTAGAGCAATTAAGAGCTATTTATGATGAACATAATTTAGCAATGATATTTATTGGTATGCCGGGCATAGAGAAAAAACTATCTCGTTATCCTCAACTATATTCGCGCATAGGTTTTGCGCATGAATTTGATAATCTAAGTAAAGATGAGACGCATCATATATTAGAATATAAGTGGCAAGATTTAGGATTTGATTTAAAACTCGAAGACTTTACTGATTATGAGGCAATAACGACGATTATTAAAATCACAAAAGGGAATTTTAGGCTGATTCATCGTTTATTTGCGCAGATAGACAGAATTATGGATATAAATGGTTTAGATAAAATAAGTACAGAAGTTGTAGAAACAGCTAGAGATAGTTTAGTTATAGGTATTCGATAATAGAAAAAGTAACGCATTTTAATATAGTGCGTTGCTTTTCTCATTTTTTAGGTAAAGTCATTCTCATATATCGAATAAAGTGACA